>JANWXX010000300.1 GCA_025057345.1 Polyangiaceae bacterium
CGATGGGCATGGCCCTTCGGTTGTGTACCCGCAGGAAGTTCCCTCTGCCCCGCAGCTAGAACCGCTCGGCGGAGGAGTATCCGGGCAGAAACCTCCTCCCGCTCCACCACCACCGAATCCACCACCGCCGACGCCGCCGCCACCGCCACCATCACCACCGACGCCACCGCCACCACCGCCACCACTCCCAGCGATCCCTCCGACGCTCCCCGCTGCTCCCCCTTGATAGTTGCCCGCCGTAGTGCCGCCAGCGCCACTCTCCCCGGTGTTGCTTCCCCCAGTGGCGGAGCCCATCACGTCGTCGGTGACAGCACCTCCGCAACCCACTAGCCATGCTCCTAGAGAAAGGACCGCACCACTGACGATCTTCCGAGAACCAGACCAAGCCATGGAACTACCTCCAGAGGATGCGTAAAGCTGCGTGGACCTCCTGACCCACCCGGATTGCTTGCGAGGCCACGCCCACCTTGGAACATAACCTAGGTTGGCGTGAAAGGCCGTCATTTTCGCAGGTGAATCCACGTACCGGGGGGCCCCGGGAGGCGGTTGCTGGCACCATACCAACCTTCAGGCACCTGGGGATAGGTCCAATGGAAGATCCTTCGGGCATCCAGTGGCGAAACGTTGACGCAGCCGCCGCTCTTGGGGTGGCCAAAATCTTCGTGCCAGTAGGCGGTGTGAATGGCGTAGGGAGGACGAAAATAGATCGTATAGGGAACGTCATCGATCCAGGTTGTTTCCGGCTCCGGCCCCTCCTCCGGGGTCATGACGGCAGAGAGATACTTGTACGAAACACGGTAAAGCCCTAGGGGCGTGAATGCTCCCGCAAGCAGATCCTCTATGGTCATCCTGGGGGACTGGGTCGTCCCTCCGGCCCCCGGCGACATCAGGGTACTGAAGACCATCCTCCTCCCCTCCAAGAGCGCCAGGGTGCCTGCGGACAGGGAGATGTCGATCCATCGTTCTCCCTCCTCCACCCCCGTCGGGAGCGCTTCCGGAGCCTCCACCACGGATACGTGGGAAGCCTTGATCCACCCGCCCCCGTCCCGCAGCTCCAGGTACACCTCCCCTCCCACTGCTTCCTGCTTTCCGCTCAGCCCCACGGCGGTCCTCGGGGGAATGCTCCCGTGCTCCACGAACCGCCCAGCTTCCTTGACCCACCTGGGCCGGGCATCGCGCCGGGTCCACGCGAGCGGGAGTGGGTTCTTCTCATTGATTTCCACCCCCTGAAATATGCTTGGCTGGAACACCCACACTCGATCCGCCGGCACGGCTGTCAGGTTTGTGGCCAGCAGGTACCTCCGGCCCCCTTCATCCTCCACGACCCCCTGGAAGGAGAGCAGATTTCCCTCCCGGATCGTCTTTCGTACCAGCCCCCCCTCCTGCCAGGGCATCCTGGGGGCCTCTCGGTGCCCGGCAAAGAACCACGGGATCGCCCCTGTGGACGCTGGAACGCCCTCTCGGGCCAGCTCCAGATGCCCAGACGGCTTCCTTGGCAGCTTGAGTTTCTCCGGCGGGCGAAATTTCCGCTCCGCCTTCCTCGCCTCCTCTGCCGAAGGGATCTTGCCGTACATAGGTGCCCCTGTGGAGTATCCATACCCAAACGGCAGTGTCCTCTCGAAGTCAGGAGCTAGCGTGGCCAACGCCCGGTACAACTCGCTCTCCAAATCGGTGGTGGTGTTCCGATCCTCGCAGACGTACCCGGTGGGCTCCACGGCGTACCAGCGCCCACTCTTGCAATCCTCCCCGGGCTCCGGCTCCAGTGAACGGAGCGCCACCGAGGTTCCCGGGCGGATCACCCCCAGCTCCACCTTTCGATTCTTTCCGGCGAAGATGTAGGTTCGCCAACCCACGGACCCCAGTCTTCTCGGGGCCTTCCCTGACAACGCGACCGCACTTGCCGTAGGCGTAGAGCCGAGAACCTCCGCCGTTGAGGTACTCGCCACAGGGAGAGCAGAGCGAGACCTCACCACGGAGGAGACAGCAAGAACATCGACCTGGGAGGGAGGGGGGGGTTCCTCAGTAGCAGGCGTGGGAGGAGAGCACCATAGAGCCAACCCAGGCACCAAGAGGAGTGGCGGAAACCGCACAGGTCCGTTGGTAGCGTGAGCCTGACTGTGTCGCCAGGGGAGATTCCGAAGACAGCCAGAAGAACCCTCGGAAAATTTCCGTCTCTTGCTCTGGTGGAACGACACTCGCATTGTCCTACAAAGGAGGGCCGCAGTACCCGATGGCGACCCTCTGCCCAGCCCTGGAGGAAACCGCCATGCCCAGGCTCACCACCAACCCCCCTGCCCTATCCCACCTCGAACAGCTTGTCCAGAAGGCCCGCAAGTTGCGTCACAAAGGCGAGACACGGAAGGCCCTCCAAACCTTGCGAGAGGCATGTATAACCCATGAGCATTGCGCCTGGGTCTGGACCCTCTATGGATCTTATTTGACCCAATCGCACCGACTGGAAGAGGCACGGCAAGCCTTCCGTCATGCGCTCTGGTTGAGGCAATCCAACGGAGATGTGCGGCGGGCACGGAGCACAAGGGCACTGCTGGAGGGTCTACCTTTGCCGAACTTTGCCGCCTGAGGTTCAAAGTGCAGGGTTGGTGTTTTATGAAGAAGCAGGCGAAGGGGCTTCCTCTGTCCAGAGGAGAGCGTCCGCGTTGAAGCTTCGGAGGACGTTGCGGCCACAGATGCTGCAAAGCCAGCCAATATCGAAGCGGTCGCGATGGGCGCCAATGCTATGGGCCGGAGCGGGTTCTTGGTGGCCAGAGGCGTCGATAGCATAGGCCTGGAGGACATGGCGCTGCTCGTCGAGCTTAGCCACCAAGCGCGCCTGACATTCGCACCGACTGCGGGCGAAGGAGATCTTCATGGCCGGCTTCTGTAACGCAGGGGCATCGGTCGTGGAAGGCCCTCGTTTCCTCGCGCAGTAGGAGGTAGGTTGTTACGGTGTCTGCCGTGACGTCTTGCTTTTGGCTGGGTTGCTGGGTGGTAGTCGCGATGGTGATGGGAGGATGCACAACCTCCTCCGGAAAGACGAGCGAGGTTGTTTCGGAGAGCGGAGGGGATGGGGGGCAAGGGGGAGCAGGGGGGATGGGCAGCGACGGGGGCGGGGAGATCGGCTCCGGCGGGGAGGTAGGAGCAGCAGCAGGGTTGGGCGGAGCCAGAGCAAGCGGGACTGGACAGCACGGTGCAGCGAGTCGATGCCAGGTGACGGCGACCAGCGTCTTCTGCGAGCATAATGTGAGCAAGCTGGTGGTAGGGGCGGTGGTGCGAGAGGTGTATTGGCAGACACCGGTGACGGCTCCGCCCCCCGGAGGCTATCCAGTGGTGCTGGTGTACCAAGGGTCGCTGGGAGGTCCGAGTCTAACCTGGGGAGTGCTGACACCGGAAGTTCCCTTCGGTGGCTTCCACCAAGGGAGGCTCCAAGCGAGGCTGCTGGATGAAGGATTCTTGGTGATTGCACCGGCAGCGGCGGCAGAGGTTGCCTGGCAGACCAACAGTGGGGTGCCTTACGAACTGAGCACCGACAAGCTCGTGATCGACACGCTGCTGAAAGCGATCCAGGCAGGGCAGTATGGTCCAGCAGACACCAAGCGGCTCTACGCTACAGGGATCTCCAGCGGCGGGTACATGACCAGCCGGATGGCGGTGAGCTACCCTGGAGTGTTCCGGGCGCTAGCGATTCAGTCAGCGAGCTATGCGACCTGCCTGGGGGCGGCTTGCGTAGTGCCGCCGCTCCCGAAGGATCACCCCCCGACGCTGCTGCTTCATGGGCAGCTCGACACCACAGTGCCCCTGTTCACAGCGCAACTCTACTATGAAGCGCTGAAGCAAGGTGGCTTCGTGAGCGAGCTAGTGGTGGACCCGAAGGCGGGGCACGAATGGCTAGCCACCGCCCCGGAGCAGGTCACAGGCTGGTTTCAGTCGCACTGAAGAAGCGAGCTGACCCAGCGGAGTCCCTCCAATCGGGGCGACGCCTGGGGAGGGAGATTCGATCGCCCATGGCGGCGCGGTTGATCCAGCGGGCGCGGTCACAATGGTTGAGGTTCTCGTGGGCAAGCGCCTGGAAGTTAGCCTTCTCCATGACGTTCATCATGAGGGCCTGCAGGCTCGCGTTGGCGCCAGCAAAATGTAACGCCATGAAGAGGCCCCCCACTACCTCCCTCTTGGTTCCCGAGCGGCTCTAACCCCGTGCTAGGAGTAACCTCCTTCCCCATACCGCAAAACCCATGAGCCAGATCCCCGAAACTCCTGGTGAGTTTTTCTCTACCTTCATCCCCCAGCGCTTCGCTGCGCTCCCGGCCTCGGTCCATAGCGCCCTTGCCGGGAAATCCTCCCCCGGCGCCCTCGTATGCAGGGTAGAAGGCAACTGTGGAGGAGTATGGAGCCTCCGACTAGAAGGCGGTAAGGTCGCGGTTTCCAGGGAGGTTCCCGAAGATACGTTGCTGCAGATCACGATCTCCACGGAGGACTTTGTGCCCATCCTGATCGAGGGGGCCCGAGCCTATGAGGCAGCTAACCCCGACCTCTCGAAGCAGACGTTGGAGCGCCAGCTCATCGCTTTCAAGGCGCTGGCCATTGACGCGGAGCGCGCGAAGCTAATCCGGGCTATCCCGGGGAGCATGGTCTTTGCCATCAAGGACGGGGAGACAGTGCGGCGTCTAGCGCTGACCCCTGGCGGGAAGCCTCCGAGGCTGGAGAAGCCGGAGTGCAGGGTCGACTGCATGATAGGCGATTTCCGGGACATGCAAGCAGGGAAGGTGCAACCGATGCAGCTATTTATGCAGCAGAAGATGAAGATGATTGGTAACGCACAGATCCCCATGGCCCTCTCCACTGTCTTTGTTTTACGTGGATATCACCCGCGTCCTCTCCTCGCCCCTAACCCGCGCGGGCCTCCTCACCCTGCTGCTCACGCCGCCCTTGGTGCTCCTTGCCCGGTATCCGACCTCCGTGCCCCCCTTGCCTGTCGCCACTGCGACCTCCTCACCTCCTGCATCGTCTTCCTCCATCGCTGCAGTTCCTCCTCCAGAGAGTCCCGAGTCGGAGCCTAATGCAAGCGCCGAACCTACGGAGGAACCTGTGCTCCCAGGCCACGAGGGCGCCGCGGTCAGCCATGAGGATTTCGCTCGATCCACCCTCTACCTCTGGGCTTCTGCCGAGCAGGCTGCCCTGCTCCGGCGTGAGCGCTTGTTGGTCGAGGTACTCCGCAAGAGTAAGCTACCCCGACTTGGTGCAGCTCTGCGAGGCGCAAAGGATCCAACCTCACTCCAGCTTCAGCGGGTGCTGCGGGACAGCAAGCGCACCCTGTGTGGCCTTGCTTGGAGCAACCCCTGGGGCACTGCTCTGGACACAGCAGGGAAACCACAGGATAGGGTGCTGGTAAAGATCCAACTACGCTCCGACGCATACGTAGGCTCCTTCGATGCTGGTCGTAACCAACCTTGGCGCTTCGTGGATCTGGCAGGTCGGCAGGTGGCTGCCGGCAAGGTGATGGCCAGACCCGACCGGCTGGGAGCAGTCTATTACGTGGTCGATGGACAGACACCGATGCGAGGCTACGCACTGTCCAGCGAAGAAGCCGTCGCATCATGGTCCCTGGACACGGAGCAGATCCGGGCAGACCTTGCTTCAGCAGTAGCACAGCTCTCCTCTTGGCCTACAGCGCAGGGCGGGGAGGGCTGGCCCCGGCGCGTGGCGGAGGAGATCTGGCCCCGAGATCGAGCGGCCCCGGAGGCCACGCTTGCCAGCACCGGGGAGGGCTACCAACCGGGGAGTTGGAGGGCACTTGCCAACATACTCCGAGAGCAAGGCATTCAAGGGAGCCCATTGGTCGTCAAACCTTCTGTGGGAAAACCCTTCGCGGATCTTCATACCCAAGGGGTACAGCGGCAGGTGTGTACCGAACACGGCAACGTTACCCGGTGCGCACCCTTGCCTCCATCGAAGCGCCGTGCCTACGATGGGCGCTTTTGCGTCGATGAGGAGGGCCATATGCGTGATTGCAAACCATGGCGCTGACCAGGGCAGCATGGGGGTACAGAGGTTCGCTCAGTCATCAATCAAGACTGCCGCCGTCAGGCGATGGGTCACTTCGCTCGGGGTGAAGGCACCAACGAATCTAGAACGGGGTCCGATCTGAAGGCGGCGCGACGAGAGGAACAAACCAAGAGGAGCCGTTGGAAGGATCAAGTCGATCGTCGATGGTCCGACCGCCAAAGTCGTGGTGGGGAAACCTGGGGAGGGAGGCCAGTTGACCACCTCCCGAGGGAACCACGGC
>JANWXX010000301.1 GCA_025057345.1 Polyangiaceae bacterium
GAAGGCGTTGATGATCTGAAGAACGATCCTTGCATTGGCCTCAAGGTCGGGCTCGCCCAAGGCAAACCCAACCTCGGCACTGATGGGGTCATCGAGGGTTTTCAGACCTTTGTGGCCCGGAAGGACGTCATCCCCAGCCATGGTGAGCATGGACGCATCGAAGATGGCCTCCTCACCATCGGCCCCATGAACGTTGACGTCCCCCTCAAGCTCTTCGACGTCAGCTTCACCCTCCACCTCTACGATGCCTACTTCCGTTTCCGTGTCGATGAGGAAGGCTACCTCGACGGCTACCTGGGCGGCGGCCTCATCCCTGAGGAGCTCATTGAAGGCATCCAAGACGGCGCCGGCCTCTACAAAATCATCCCTCTCCTCCGCAACATCCTCCATGCCTCCGCAGACCTCAAACCCAATGCTGAGGGCGTCTGCCAGCAGGTGTCTATCACCGTTGCCATCCAAGCTGCTCCTGCATTCCTTTTGCGGTGATCAAAACTTGGCCTGAACTTTGCATATGACCCTTCCATGGCCAGGATGAGCCTAGAGATCTGTGCCCGCCCTACCCCTCTGACCCTCCACCGTCCTCAGGCCCCAGGATTCCACTGGCTATCGTCCTCCCCATCCTCCGAGCTAGTGCAGGCTATCCACCAAATTACCTCGTCCGCGTCACTTCCTCCCGTGGTGGCGGACCATCCTAGTGAACCGTCCACCCCCTCCACCCTGGTTCCGGTAGCGTTGGATCCGCACCAGCCCTCTGCCCACTTTCCTCTCCCTCCCCTGCCCCAACTTCCTTCGATGGAGGAGTACGACGACCCCTCCGCGGATTTCTTTCGCGCAGGCAACTTTTGCCTTCCTGCTGAACCCCCCTTGGAGGAAGAACCCACTACGCCGGCACCGGAGCCTCCAGAGCTGGTTGAGCGCCGCCTTTTCTTCCGCAAAGCTGTTTCGGCCCTCCTGGGCATGGCGGCCCCCTTGCTCCTCGCCATAGGCGTCAAGTCGCTCACGACGCGACCCACCCCGCCGGAAGCCTTTACGGCTGCCGCTGCCCAACAACTCTCCCTGCTCGCGGAGGCCCAGGCCACCTCCCATCCAGTCCTTCAAGCGACGATAGTGCCCTCTGCTTCTTCCTCCGCCGTGGAGTCTACTCCGCCTCCCGTTTCTGCCACTTCTTCCGCAGCGCCACCCTCTGCTCCGCCCCCGGAGCCCACCATCGGGGCGGATCTTCGCCCCAACCCTGCCCAGGCCCAAGAGCTGACCCGGCAGGCTCTCTCCCTGCTGGAGCGCGGCAGCTACAAGGCGGCCCTTGAGAAGGCCACGGCCTCTATGGACGCGGACCCAACGGACGCCAGCCCCTACCTTTACGCGGGCACCGCGCTAATGGAGCTGGGCAAGTACAAGGAAGCCAAGATTCTCTTCGCCCGGTGCGTGGAGAACGCTACCCGGGGACCTAAGTACGAGTGCAAGCAATTCCGGTGACCTCTGTACACAACCCGATTACGAGCGTGGCAAGAAGTCAGGTCAGCTAGTCCGTCGGCGTAGGTCGTCGGCGTAGGTAAGCGCCGCAAGGGCAGAGCCGGAGTAGATAAGGGCTGGTATGGTGCATCCGTGCCGCTAAGCTCAACCCCCTACGGATACCTCTTTGAGAACTGGGCGAAGACCGAACGAACCTTGCTGACCGAAGCTTCGTGGCCAGCCAGGGAGCGGGAGGTGGTGGCGACAGTACGTCGGGTTCGCACCGCCGGGCGTCGGCTCAAGGTAGTCGGTGGTGCCCACTCCTGGAGTGACGCAGCGCTACCGTCTTACCATGGAATGAGCCTCGATCGGCTTGCGGGGCCGGTTTCCATCGACCGCCACTCTGGAGAGGTGACCGTATGGGCAGGAACCCGACTTTACGCGCTCAATACCCTGCTGGCAGAGCACGGGCTGGCGATGCCAGTGCTGGGGTCGGTGGATCAGCAGAGTGTAGCCGGTGCCATCTCCACGGGCACCCATGGCAGCGCTCCGCGACTGGGGAATCTCGCCAGTCTCGTGACTCGTCTTCGTATGGTTCTTCCGGACGGGGAGGTAGTCCAGGTCGATGGTGACCGGACACCGGAGCTATTCCAGGCAGCACGGGTAGGGCTGGGAGCGCTCGGGGTCATTACCCAGGTGACCTTCCGCTGCGTGCCTGCCTTTCACCTGGAGGAGGAAAGCTATCCACTTAGCTTCGACGAGGCGCTCCGAGCTTTGCCCGAGCTTCTAGATCGGGAGGAATTCGTCAAACTCTGGTGGCTGCCTTACACGGATCAAGTGCAGGTGTTCTGCTACCGAAGGACACAGCAAGACTCGACGTTTCGACCCATCCGGCGTTGGTTGGACGAGCGGGTGCTCAACGGGGTTGTTTTCTCGGCGGTGCTTAGGGTAGGAGAGGCAAAGCCGGAATGGATTCCGGCGCTCAACCGGGCAGTAGGTTCGATATACTTCCGCCCTTCACGTCAAGTAGCTCGGAGTGACCAGAGCTTCCATATCGCCATGCCACCGATTCATGATGAAACGGAAGCGGCAATCCCGGTGGAGCAGACCGGGACAGCTCTTCGATGGCTACGGGAGTTCCTTGAAGGGCAAGGGCTGGCGGTCAACTTTGTGGTCGAGGTGCGCTTTGGAGCCGGGGATGACGCCTGGCTCAGCCCTGCCTACGGCCGTGCCACCTGCTTTCTTGGGGCATATATCGCGGCCTCTCGAGATCGAGATCGCTTCTTTCAGGGGTTCGAGGAGCGGATGCTCTCTCTGGGGGGGCGCCCCCATTGGGGAAAGTTCTTTCGTGTTCAGGGGTCAGGGATTCGGCGGCTATACCCACGCTTTGACGACTTCGCTGCACTGCGAGCAAGCTTGGACCCGGAGGGCTTGCTCCTCAACCCCTTCTTGGAGCGCATCTTCCTGGAGGATGGACGGAGCACTACGATTCCGGGAGGTCGTGCTACGCTGACGCGCCCATGAGCAAGCCGACGGAAGCCCTGCTGGGGCAGGTTGTCCTGGGGGAGTACCGGCTCGACCGATTGGTGCGGGAAGACGAGGCCCTGGCAGTGTTCGAGGCCATCTCGATGGTGGATCAGGGAGTCTATACGGTACTGGTGGCTCCCGAGGTGAAGATCGAGACGGCAGCAACAGCGATTGAGGCAGCGGTCGACCGAGCGAGCCGGAACGTGGTAGGGGTCAGGGGAGTGGTGTCCTTGCTCCGGGGGGCGACGGTAACCAGCCTCTCTCCGCCGGTGCTCGCGGTGGTCCGCCGTGGAGGGGTCGAGCCGGAGCCACTTCCGGCGAGGCTCTCGATCCCAGATGCGGTGCGGCTGCTCACGCCGCTAGCAGAAGCGCTAGCGGTGTTGCACAATCTTGGCCTGGTGCATGGAGCGCTTTGTCCCCTCACGGTGGGGCGTCGAGGAGACGAGCTCATCCTAGATTTTTTCGGGCTGGGAGCTGCCGCAGAGGCGGCAAGTGGGGCCCGAGGGGCCCGAGATCTTCTTGCTCCGGCCTATCGTCCTCCGGAACTTCGGGGCGATCGTCCTTCGTCCCCAGGCCCGTGGACCGACACGGCTGCGCTGGCAATCCTAGCACTGAAGTTGATCTCCGGGGTGCGAGGCCCTCTTGCCGAAGATGGCTCTCTTCCCCCGCTGGAGTCCTTGGGTTTGGTGGTTTCCCCCCTGGTTACGGATCTCTTTTCCCGAACGCTCTCGCCAACCCCTCGCCTCCGTCCCTTGGACCCACGGGTGTTCCTCCGAGAGCTCCTGATGGGGGCTTCCGCACCGGTTTCTCCACCTTCGGCGCGGGTTTCTTTGCCAGTTGGTGAAGCACCCGCTTCCTCTGAACAAAGCGAGGTTGCACCGACTCCGGTTATCGTGCCAGAGACGATCCCATCTACTCGCGCCAGCGAGAGGCTCCCAGAACCTCCGGACACGGAGGTAATGCAGGAGCGACGACAACGGCGGTTGCTGGCGATGCTTGTCAGCTCAGGCCTTTTGTTGCTGCTAGGGGGCACTGCCGCTGCCATGCTGCTGGTTCTTCGGGAGGGGAAGAAGGTAGATAGTTCCTCACCCGGACCGGTATCGACACCAGTGGTGTCCACGGCTACTATGGCTCCCGTCGTACCGTCGATGCCCCCCGTGCGGGTTCGCGGAGCGACAACATACCCAGCGGATGAAAAAGCTCTGATCCCGGTGCCTGCGGGAGCAGCCGTGTGGGGGGATAGGGACGCGCTGGTGACCTTGGTGATCTTCGGGGATCTCACCTGTCCGCTCACGGCGAGAGCGCTGGCCACGCTCCCCTCCCTGGCCACCAAGTTCGGAGAGGAGCTACGAGTGGTATTCAAGTATTACCCGGCACCTGGGGATCTGGAAGCCGCGCGAGGGGCGATGGCGGCAGCGATCGCATGGGATACCGGAGGGATGGAGATCTTCTGGAAATTCGTAAGTGCCGTGAGCCAGACGAGGGGGAAGCTGGACGAAGCGACTCTGGAGAGGCTCGGGGTGGAGGTGGGGTTGGGGGCGGGGACGATCTCCCGGGGCCTCGCAGGGGCGACACCGGGAATCATCGCCCAGGACATCGAACTGGGGCGGCGGCTGGGGGTACGGGGGACTCCAGTGTTGTTCCTGAATGGCAGGAGGATGGATGGTTTCCAGCCTGCAGCGAAGCTGGGGAAGGTAATCGAGCATGAGCTGAGGAAGATTCGGCCGCTGCTCTCTGGAGGTACCCCTCCGGATCGGCTCTATGCCGACCGAGTGATGAGCAACGTGACGACCTCAGAGGGAGAGCGTCTGTCACCCTAAATGTCACCCTAAACCAGGTGGAGATTTGGCAGTGGGCCGGTAGGAAGGGTGCTGACGCACAGGGCTTTCACCAAGCCAGCGAGCGAGGGTACTGGTGTGAGCTTCGGTACAACCATGCCCTCCACCCAGGACGCGGAAGCGCTCCGGCAGGGAAGGGCCCCAACCATCAAGCCAACGCTGGTGCTGGTCGGCCGGGTCACCACCACAGGCATCTACCAGAAGTCCGACTGGGAGGGGCCAATCGGAGCGTCGGGCGAACAACTGGATGCCGATCGTAGCCGTGGGAGTTTCGAAGAGTACTGCAGAAGCGCCAGCGGCTTCTAGCAGGTCGGTGATCTGCCCCGGGTCGTCGCCGTCCAGTACTGTGTCGCTAGTGTCAGCTTCGATGATGGCCCAGGTAGGAAGTCCAGTGTTGGCGGCTGCCACTACGGCAGCCATCAACTCGGTCCGGGAAGCAATCCCGCGGGCCAAGATCAACCCGGCACCCGCTGCGGCAAGGCGAGCGGCGTGGCTTCCGTGCTCCTCAACAAGGGTGGGTACATCGAGGGGGGCAACGGACTCACCCCCGAGGACACCAGCCACCACCACGGGGCGACCTGCTTCCTCGGCTGCCTGCAGCGCCCGGTCGACCATAGCGGACGTAAGCGCAGCGGAGCGGAAGGCCATGCCGACCTGGGCCAGCACCCGGGGAGTGGTTTCGGAGGTGAGGGCTGGCAGCACGTCAGCGCCTGCTTCGATCTCTGCATGGTAGTAGCGCTCAACCTCGCCAGGATGCTCTCGGAGCAGCTTCCCGAGAGCACCGGGGCCCTGGAGTACCACCCCGCGTCCTCGCAGCGACGCTCCGATGTCGGCCCCCAACAGCAGGGGACGCCCGGAGGCCAACCGGGGCGCCAGCGCCACAAATGGGTTCTCCACCATCCCGCGCAGCATACTGGCCAGGACTCTAGGCCATCAATGCCGTCATCAGCGAGGATGGCTTGCAGCCACGGAGGGAGCCGTGAAAAGGAGGCATCATGTCCGGGCTCCCCACCCTTCCCACGGTTATCCTCAAGCCGGGGCACATCCAGCCTATCTGGGCCGGTCACCCCTGGGTCTATGCCCAAGCGGTCGCCAGCGTGCGAGGCGGCGCCCGCCCCGGGGATGAGGTAGCTGTCCTCGATCCCGAGGGAAAATTCTTGGGTCGTGGTTTTTACACACCCCAGTCCGCGATCCCGGTACGCCTCCTGACCCGCAGCCCAGACGAGCGCATCGACGGCGCCTTCTTCCGCCGCAGGTTCCAGCGGGCTCTGGAACTGCGCCATACGCTCCATCTCCCCAGTACCGAAACCAACGCCTTCCGCCTGGTGCATTCCGAGGGGGATGAACTTCCAGGGCTCATCGTGGACCGCTTTGGAGAGGCTGCCGTAGTTCAGTTCACTACCCTGGGGATGAAGCTCCGGGAGGGGCTGCTTATCGAGGCTCTGGAGGCCACCGTCCCC
>JANWXX010000302.1 GCA_025057345.1 Polyangiaceae bacterium
TTGTCCTTGGATGTGGCCATCGGAGGGTAACAGCCCGATATTCCTCAACATTCCTGGGTGGGTGCGTAACCCCTACTTGTATCCGTCAAGGCAAATCAAGGGAATGCAACGCTCCTGGTCTTTGGGGAAGCTTATACCTCCCTCCGGGGTGATGATTTGGGGGAAGATATCCGTGACCCCTGGAGTACCCCCGTAGACCAGCTGCCCTGATCCGTGTTGGGTCGCGGAAGCGATCGGAACTCACCACGCCCGGGGGGGAGGAAGAGGCCAGAGGCCACCCCGAACCCACTCTTCCCCGATCTCTCGGAAGCAGGCGCAGACACGTAGACCTCCCAGGATGCTGGCCAGCCCCCACTGGAGCCGGTTGACAAAGGTGAAATCTTGCTTCATGTGAATGGGTTTAGGGAGGTTGGGCAGGGGGTTGCCCTCCTTGAAGACGATCTTCTTGAGGCCGCGGGCGAGGTAGCCGACGGTTTCCCGGGCAACCTCCGGGGACCATTGGAACGGAGCCCGGGAGGTGAAGGGCATCAGCAGCTCAATCGAGTAACTGCGGTAGAGATCCCAGGCCTCCTTGTCGGAGGGGTCATAGCCGAAAACCTCAATGCAGGCCCGGTCGAAGGTTTTCCAGTCGGCGTCCATTCCGGCGATGATATAGGTCTTGATGCCAGCGACCAACTCGGGGGGAAGTTGCTTGACGCAGCCAAAGTCGAGGACACCGACTCGCCCTCCACCAAGAAAACGGTAATTGCCTGGGTGTGGGTCTGCGTAGAGCATCCCGTAGCGGAGCAGGCTCAGAAACATGAAGGACCAGAGGGTAACGCCGGCGGCGTTACGCTCCTCCTGGGGGGCCTGCTCGCAGAACTCGTGGTAGCTCAGCCCGCCAAGCAGCTGAGTGGTGAGCACACGACGGGTGGAGAGCGCATGATACACCTTCGGGATGACCACACCGGGTAGATCACCGGTCATTGCTCGGAACTGATCGGCCATCTGCGCCTCCCGGGTGTAGTCTAGCTCTGCCAGGAAGACCGCTCGGAGTTCATCGAGGGTTTCCTTGGAGTGGTACGGGCGGGCTAGGGGTGCGGCAAACTGCTCCAGCATCGCCAGGCTTTTGAGGTCGTTCTCGATAGCTCGGTCGATACCCGGATACTGGACCTTCACGGCCACCGCATGCCCTGAGCGAGTCACTGCTCGGTGGACTTGGCCGATGCTGGCAGCGGCGAAGGGCTCCCGCTCCCAGCAGGCGAAGAGCTCCTCTGGGGGGGCCTTCAGCTCAGCGCGGATCACCTGCTCGGCGGCCTTTGGATCCAGTGGCGGCGCTTTCTGCTGGAGCTTCCTGAGGGCCTCCTGAAACTTCTCCTCGTAGCCGGGGGGCGCCAGCCCATCGATATAGCTCAGCATCTGGCCGATCTTCAGCGGTAGCCCCTTCATCTCGCCGAGGGTCTTGAGCATCGCCTCGGCCACCTTCCGTGCCTCTTCGGCGGTCCTGCGGCGCTGCTCTTGTAGCTCTTCCTCGGAGGGCTCGCCGCCAAGTACACGCCGGGCTTGAGCAACGGCCACTGGCAGAGCGCTAGGGGCTAGGGACCCAAGCTTGAGGAGTCGGCCTAGCCGCGAGGTTGGAGGCGCGTCGGAACGCCCATCTTCGCTCATTCTTCAAGGAAGGCATGGCTCTCGGCTTTCTGCAAGGATAGCTTCGGACCCATGCGAACCTCACTTCGTGTTTGTGCGGTGCTCTTGCTGGCGACAGTGCCGGCGCTTCTGGTGGCCTGCTCCAAGAAAGACGAGGAACCCCCGCCACCAATCGCCCCCACACCTCCACCGATGGTGACAGCAAGCGCCACGCAGCCGGTGGCTACTATGGTGGCGACTCCAGCGATACCCATGCCGACCGTCGCTCCGACGGCGACCATGACCGCCGGGAACCCTGGCTCCCCTGGCGTCCCCGGGATGCCCGTGGCTTCCGCTTCTGCCTCGGCCCCGGCAGGTGGAGGTAACGGTAAGGTGCCTTCCCCCATTCCTAGCCCCCTGGCTTCTCTGCTCCCACCAGGGACTAAGCTGCCAGCGGGGCTCCCAACCCAACTCCCGGCGATCCCTGGCTTCCCGGCGAAGTAAGGCAACCTGATCTAGTATGCTCCTCGCGCTTATGCTGCACCAATCATCTTCGACTCATGGAAGTCTTGGAAAATCGACCAACCACGTTGCGCATGCGCTGTAGCTGGGCCTCGGAGAGTCCCTTGGCGCGAACTATGGGGCGACCGTTTTCCATGCGAGCGGTGATGGTCGCTCGCTCCACATGTCGAAGGACGTCACAGGCGTCGCGGAGCAGGGACGGAGGCACCTTGCCCCGTACAACGGACACCTTGCCCTGTGTCACGTCGAGCGTGAACAGCTCGTTAGCGCGGCTTAGGAGGACGAGGAAGGGAAGGACCAAGGTGGCGACGAGCAGGAGAAGAAGGAGCAAGTTGGTCGATTCCATGGGAAAATGGTCCAACATCTTGAGGGATTGCTAGCAAGGCGCACACTGCCTCCTCGCAGCTCCTAGGGAGCATCTCAGGGATTGGCGCGGTTCGTCCCACGCGAGGTGGGGCTCCTTCGTTACCCCGGCAAGTGGTGTCTTAGAAGAGACCGATGCTGAAATGGAAGGCGCCCCGGTCCTCCCAGGGGCGCCGGTGGAGGTTGAAGCCGTAGTCGAAGGCAACGGGACCGATGGGGGTAGCAAAGCGGAGGCCGCTGCCGCTGGTGTAGCGGAGCCGGAAGGGGTCGATGCGGCGGGGTTCGACCCACACGTTGCCTGCATCAACAAAGAGGGCGGTTTCCAGAGGACCAGCAAGGGGGATGCGGAATTCGACCCGGGGGTTGAGGAACACATCACCGCCGCGGATCGCTACGTTGTCGATGGTAAAGCGGGTGGGGTCCGTGGGGTCCTTGCCTCGGTCCTCGACGATCTTGTCGGCGATGTCCTGGGGGACGAGGGCGTCGCGGAGGAAGCCCCGCATGGAGTCGACCCCCCCTAGGAAGAAGAGGCGGTCCGGGTAGGTGCGGGAGCCCTCGATCAGCTGGTAGTTGTAGCCTGCGCCGAGGGTTCCGGCGAGGACGATTCTCCGTCCGGAGAGGCTGACGTAGGCGCCGACGCGGCCGTTGAAGCGGAGGAAGTCGCTGGTGATGGTGTTGGGGTTGTTCTGGGAAGGGAAGGCGCGCACATGTTCGACGCTCCCAGCCAGCAGGGTACCCCGGGTGGCGCCCAGGGGGTTGTCGCGCCGATCCCAGGAGGCGCTGAGGCGCTGGCCTAGGGCAAAGGTCTCTCCATCGGGCACGCGGAGCAGCCGGCTCAAATCGTTGGTGACACCGGGCTGTTGGAGGTACTGCTGAACGCTGTCGCCAGAGAAGATCTTGACGTTGTTGAACTCGAAGGAAACCCCCAGGGTGGTAGAAAGCTGTCGCACCGGGGTCCAGGTGAGCGAAGGCAGGAGTGCATCCTTGGTCAGGCCGAAATCCCGGGAGTTGCTCCGCACGTCGATGGCATCGATGCCAGCCCGCATCGTCGGGTGAAACACGTTGGGGAACTGGAACCCTACGCTGTTGCGCCGCTCCAAGCGCTCTAGGTAGGAAAGCCTGCTGAAGTTCTCTCGTACCCGCTCGTCTGGGATAAACGCTAGCGGCAAGAAACTCAGTTGCACCCGTACAGTGATCTGTACTGCTAGCCCACCCAAGTTTCGATGGCCGTACTCGAAGGTGTTGCGAATCCCTTCTCCAGTGGAGAGCCCCGGTCGGAGCTCCAAGTATTGAGGCAAGCGCTCAACCACCGTGACGATCACGTTCTTTCGGGTCGCAGGTACGGATGGGTCTTCCAGTGCCACGGAGACGGTGGAGAAGATCCCCAAGGTGGCGAGTTGCTCTTCACTTCGGCGTACCGCGCTCTGTCGGTAGAGTCCGTTGGGGGTCAGCCGCAGTCTTGCCCGGATGACGCTCTCCCGGGTTTGATGGTTGCCCTGGATCAGGATGCGATCCACCCGTACTTGCTGCCGCTCTAGAAGCGTGTAGCGAACCCGCGCCAACTTTTTGTCCGGGGAAAGCTCGATGTTGGCTGTGACCTCCGCATAAGCGAATCCTTCCTCACGGTAGTGGTCCAGCAGCGCTCGACGCCCCTCCTCGATTTTGACGTTGGAGGCCCAATCCCCCAGCCGAAGCCCGGAGATTTTGAGCAAGAGCGTTTCTGGAAAAGCGGTTGCATGTTCGAACACCACGTCGTGAAGGATGGCCCGAGGCCCTGGCTTGAGAGGAATGCGTATCTCCAGGTCCGGGGAGCAGGTGATGTTGCGCTTTGGGTCCGGGCGGCAGGTGAACTCGGGGCCTACTGGGGGCTCCTCCAGGGGTACCTGGAGCGGGTCCACCGTGCAGTGCTCTGGTGGCGTAGGTGCCGGCAGGGGGATGCACTGGTTCGGTGGGGAGGAGGGGGAGCAGTGACGCCGAAGGAGCTGCACCGGTCCTACAGCGACCGCCAGGTATCCCTCGGAGCGGTAGAGATCACGCAAGTGCTTAAGGGCTCGGTCGTATACCTCGGCCACATACACCTTCGAAGGGTCAAGGGAGAGGGGAGCGGGACGGGCTCCGGTGACTCCGGTGGGCCCCAGCGTTCGGTCAAGTTGGGCTGGTGCTGCAGCTCCGAAGAGGGTAGCTCCCGGGAACTCCTCCTCTAGGAAGCTATCGATTTCCCGGTCCAGCTCCTGGGGAGTGCGGTGGCCCCCGTGGCCGGTTCCAGGGGCGGGTAGGCATGGGTACTGACGAGCTACCACCCGGGCCCTGAGGTTTTCCCGGATGGTCAGTACCAAGTCGTGGACCGGATCCTCCTCTCCTCCCAGCTCCTGCCCGGAAACCTCTACGTCCAAGAAGCCGATCCGCTGGTACTCCTCTCGGACCTTCTGCACCGCGCGCGCTACGCTCCGCTCTGCCTCGTGCTCGAAGTCAATGATCTCTGCGAGCTGGTCTCGATCCAGCTGTTTGTTCCCTTCAAAGCGCAGCCGATATAGAGGCCCTGGTCGTACGCTCAGGAGGAGATAGGACGTGCCCCCCACCTCATAGATTTGGTGCTCTACCTGGGCTTGATAGAAGCCTCGGGCCTGAATCCGGTTCTGCAGCCGTCGATCTTGCTCTCTGAGTACATCCTCATCTGCCAGGTCACCGGCACGTACCGAGTAACCGTGCAGTTCTTCTCGGAGTTCCTCCCGGATCTCGCGGGCATGGACCTCTGTACGCACCCCGCCCAACCGTAGGGGCTCCCCCGGTTTCAGTTCGACCAGCACTAGCACCAGTAGCGAGTTATCGGTACGGCGTGTGGTGATTTGGGCACGCGCTTGGGGATACCCCTTGCTCTTGGCGCGGGTCACCAGTGCACGCTCTGCCGCACGAAGCATCTCTGGGGTGATCGGCCGGCCATGGTCTAGCCCTGTAGCGCGCAAGACATCGTGAATCTCCAGGGGACTTTGGACCCGTAGAGCACCGACGATGCGTTGGGGAGTAGCTAGCAGGCGCAGCGCTACACCGTCTCCTTCTGGTGTGATCTCAAGGGTTACTTCCGCTACGGAACCGGTTTCCGTGAGGATCCGGGCCGCGCGACGGGCCAGCCCCGGGGAGAAGGGGTCTCCGACCTGAAGCCCTAGGTCCGGGACAGTCACCTCCCAGAGCGGATCGGTATTTTTCACCTCGATTCTACGAAGGATCTTCCCCTCACCCTGTGTGCCTTGGCGAGGTCGAAGTAGGGGGACATCCACCTCACTCTCTGCGGGTTCAGCAGCTCGGGCCTCCAGAGACAGCAGCCCGAGTGTGAGCATCGTCCAAACCCATGGGTATTTCAAGGGGCGCTGCCAATCGGAGTCGTGAGTGCCAGAAGGCCCAACAGGAACCAGAAGGGCAGAGGCGGCAAATAGCACATCATGAGGCAAGTAACGGTCAGCCTACGATCGCTGCCAAGACACCCTCGCCCCAACGAATTCCTGCGAAACCCTGCGCTCATGCGACGATGGATTCCCAACATGCGTTGTACCCCTTTTCGTCTAGGCAACTTCCTCCTGTCTCTTGCCATTGCAACGGCGTGTGGCGGTCGTTCCTTCCCCACTTCTCAGGAGGATCGCCTGGAGTTCTCCTCTGTCGATAGCTCGTTTTCGCCTGCTGTGGGAGGCTTCGCGGGTTGGGGGAGTGGTACGGGTGGAACCCTCCCCATCGCTGGCTTCTCAGGGAGTATGGCAGGGGGAGCTGACAGT
>JANWXX010000303.1 GCA_025057345.1 Polyangiaceae bacterium
TCGGGCCTCCCCCTCTCCTCGCGGTACCCGATCTACTCACCTCCCTTGCGCGCCGCGGAGCACAGCGCCCCTTGCTGGTCGGGATCCGTACTCCTCCCCCTGGAGTGACCGCTCCTGTGGAACCATGTCGCCTCCTCCCTGCGCCCGGCCAGCTTTCTCGCTATCCAGTTGCCTTCTGGAAGGCCCAAGGGATCGACGCCGTGGTGCTCCTAGGCCCCCCTCGCTGTGCACAAGATGTTCTGGAGGAACTGCGAAGCTCAGGGGTCGCCCCCCGCGTGGCTCTGGGCTTGGAGGCGGCAACCTTGCTTCAGCCCGCGCCACGGGGGGCCTCCCTCCTCCGCCGCCCCCTGGCTGCGGTGGCGGCTGGGCTTGGCTGCTTCCCGGAACGAGGCAGGGAAGCTCCTCCCGAGGGTGTACCGGGTTACTGGGAGCGCCTCGCCTCGGAGGCACTCCTGGCCGCCGTTCAGGCCCTCGACGGGCTTCCGGAAGCCTCTACCCGCGATGCAAAGGAGGTGCGTCAGCGCAAGGGGAGTGTACGCGAAGCGCTTGCTCACCTGCCACATTCCCGTTGCCTCGGGTTGAAACCTTCACCAAGCATGAATCCGCCAGCGTGGCGCCTCGTCGAGGTAGGGGTACCCCCGAAGTTATTGTGCCCAGCCGGGCAAAAAGAGTAATAGGTCCAAGCTCGGCTAAAATCGCCACTGGACATTCATTCTGTCCGGGAGCCGACGACACCCAACTTTAAGGAGATGAAGAAACGTCATGCGCACCCGAGTACTTGGCCTAGCGGCGGTTATCGCCTCCCTGTTCGTCCTAGAGAAGGACGCGGCGGCCCAGCAGGCTCCCTTCGAGGGAAAGAAGTTCGCCTTGCAGCAGTTTGAGCCTGCCCAGGCCGGCGATCGCTTCTTTGGCGTGTCGGACGGCTCCGTGGGGAGCAAGCCGCTCTACCTGAACCTGATTGGTAATTATGCACTCAACCCACTCAAGCTTCGGGATCGAGCTAACGATACGGACAAGGGATACATTACCTCCACCCAGCTTTACCTCCACCTCAACGGTACGATCACCTTCAAGAAGCGGTTCCAACTCAACGCAGACATTCCCTTCGCCCTTGCCCAGAGTGGGGATAACATGGAGAATGTGGGCGGTGCTTCCGTTCCCAAGCCCGAGGGGGGCAAGCTGGCGGACCTCCGCCTCGGTGTCCGCTTGGCTGCTGTCGGTCGACCCCTCGATCCCTTCGCCCTGGGCATCGGTTTCGACGCCTGGCTCCCCACAGAGGATGGCGAAGACCTCACCAGTGACACCAAACCTCGCTTCAACCCGAAGCTCGTCATCAGTGGCAAGCAGGGAAACCTGTTCTACGCCTACAATATGGGAGTCCTGATCCGTACACATCAGGATCTCGGCACTCCTGAAGTCGGAAACGCCATCACGTTTGGTGCCGCTGCAGGTATCCAGATCCTGGATGGTCGCCTCCAAGTGGGCCCCGAGATCTATGGCAACACCGTCCTTCCCAAGGATAATCCCTCTCCCCCTCAGGGAGATGGCTCTGCCAACAAGCTTTTCGGCAAGCACTCTACGCCCGTAGAGGCTATCCTGGGCGCCAAATTCCGGGTCAACCAGATCCAGGTGGGTGGTGCCTTGGGCCCTGGTCTCACCAGTACCCCAGGTACACCCCAGCTCCGTGCCCTGCTGAGCGTAGGCCTCATCCCTGAGGAGATTGAGGCCCCCGAGGATCGGGACAAGGATGGCATCGCCGATCCGATGGATGCCTGCCCCGATACCCCCGGCATCCCCGATCCAGATCCGAAGAAGAATGGCTGTCCGCCGCCCCCACCCCCACCGGATACCGACGGTGATGGAATCATCGATCCGCAGGATGCCTGTCCGACGGTTCCCGGCGTCGCCAGCCCCGATCCGACCAAAAACGGCTGCCCTGCCGATCAGGACGGTGATGGCGTCGTCGACGCTCAGGATGCCTGTCCCACGGTCCCCGGTGTCGCCAACCCTGATCCCGCCCAAAATGGCTGCCCGCCGGACAAGGACGGTGACGGCATTCCCGATGCTCAGGATGCCTGTGTCGACGTCCCCGGCGTCAAGAGCGACGACCCCAAGAAGAACGGCTGCCCACCGGATACCGACGGTGACGGCATCATTGACTCCAAGGACGCCTGCCCCAACGAGCCCGGTGTCGAGGACAAGGATCCGGCCAAGAATGGCTGCCACCACAGAGCGGTCGTCTCGTCCAGGACCATTGAGCTCAACGAGCAAGTGCAGTTCGACACGGGCAAGGCCACTATTCGCCCCGCATCGGATAAACTCCTCAGCGAGATCGCCCAGATCCTCAGGGATAACCCAGACATCGAGCTGGTCAGCATCGATGGCCACACCGACAATGTCGGCAACAAGGCTGCCAACAAGATCCTGTCGAAAAATCGGGCAGCTGCCGTCGTCAAATGGCTCTCCGACAAGAAGAAGGGCGGCATTGACCCCAAGCGGCTCCGCTCCGAAGGCTTTGGCCAAGACAAGCCCATCGCCGACAACTCCACCGAAGAGGGCCGTCAGAAGAACCGCCGCGTCGAGATTCGCATCCTCCGCAGGAAGGGCGATCCAAAGTGAGCTGAGCTTCCTCGTGTTCCCCCTCGCGACGCGCCTGGCCATGCCGGCGCGTTGCGCCGTTTTTGGCCCTTCAACCAGGCACCCTCAGCACTTGATCAGGTGACCTCCAGCGCTCCGGATGGTGGGTCACCACCACTACGGTTCGGTGCCCTCGCAACTTCTCTAGCGCCTCCGCGACCCGCGTTTCCCCGGAAGCATCCAGGTTAGCTGTAGGCTCATCGAGCAATAGGACTGGCATTCTGGAGCCCACCGCCCTGGCGAGGTTGACCCAGGCTCGCTCCCCCCCCGAGAGAACTCGACCTCCTTCTCCCAACCGCTCAGCCCCCCTTGCACTTGGGGCCAGGAAGGCCAAGGCTTCTGCCTCCATCGCCCCTCCCAGCGCCAGGTTTTCCTCCAGCGTACCGCCCAGCAGGGGAGCCTCCTGGGGGCACCAGGCGAAGGGTCGTTGCTCCGGGCCAGGTCCCCGGCCCTCCAGAGGGATGTCTCCGTAACTTAGTGACCCCGCCGTCGGGTCCAGCCCCAGCATCGCCCGGAGCAGCGTGGTCTTCCCAGACCCGTTGGGGCCTATGACCAAAACCAACTCCCCAGGTTGGATGGTGAAGGTCCACCGTACGTTATGCCAATAGGCCCCAAAGGCTTCGGCTTTTAGAGGTGCAAGGGGCCAAAGGGAAATCCCCTCCTTCTGCCTCGCCTCCGGTGGATCTTCTAGCCATCGGGCAAGTTGTTCCAAGGCAAGTTGTCCGGCTTGCCAAGCACTTCGTGCGTCCCCCCAGTCCCGCAAGGGTCGGTAAGCAAGCAAGGCTAGCGCCACCAAGGAGGCAAGCGATCCGCCGTAACGCTCAAAGGAAGAACTCATCACGAGCCCCAATACTCCCACCGCCGCCATTACTTCGTTGAAGGCCGAGAGCATCGCTCGCTGCGCTCGGGCCCTTGCCAGTGCCTCTTGGGAACGAACCGCCAGAGCCTGGACCCAGCCCCTAGCTTGCTCCCCGGTTCCAGCGACCCTCCACAGGTCTGTGTAGCGGAACAGGAGATCGGTCTGGTGCTCTAGGGAAGCGGTCAGCTCTAGGGCTTGCTGCTCGTCCTTGCGGATTGTGCGCCGCAGCCATGCCAGCATCGCTGCCAAGGGCAGGAGCACCACCAACTCTACCCAGAAGAGCCCTGGCACCCCCAGCGCTACCAGAACCAGGAGCGGTGCCAGGGTCACCAGGGCTCGAACCCCCCCTAGCCCCCCTGCTACCACTGCCTGCTCCACCTCCCGGAGCGCTCCCAGGATACGAAAAACCTCCTCGGGCCCCTGACGACGCTGTCCTGCCAGCAACGAGCGGAGCACTTGGTCACGAAGCATCCCCCCAAGGCGACGTGAGAGGCGAATTTCCCCTCGGGCCACCAGACCGCTCGCGCCCGCCTTGACAACCGCTGCCATCACCCCCATCACCGCTGCTCCTCGCGCCCCTGCCTGCCCTGACGCCAGCGCCCCCACCAGTGAGGCTGCGGCCCACGCCAGCCCTGCCTGCGTGGCAGAAACCACCGCAACCCCCACTACGTACCCCACCGTGTACCCTGGTACCCCACGGAGCGAGGCCACCCACCAGGCGTACAAACCTTCCTGGTTTCCTGGACGTCTAAACATGCAGGCTTGTCCAGGCACCCAAGCCAAAAAAAGTGAACTCGTTCGCAGCGCCAGGGAGAAGATACGCCCCAGAACCGTTCTTCCATGGAGGAACATCCAAGAGTGAACAAACCTCCTTGTCGCCGCAAGAAAAACAAGCCTCCTCAATGGTTTCCTTTGCATGACCTCCCAAGGGTCCGTTTTTTGCATAATGAAGCTTCCGAAAGCAGCCCGCCCTGGCCCAACAAGTCGCCCATGAACCCCTCTCCACGCCCAGCTCCCCCTTCCCCTCCGCGTCGAGCACGCGTTTGGGTCATGAACGCGACCAGTGGAAAAGTCCTGGCCACCCTTGACCCAGAAGCAACCCATCCCTCCCTTCTTTCCACCCCCTCTCGCCCAGAGGTTGAGGTGCGCCAGAGCCCTACCGTCCAGTGCTCTCCCCCCCCTGCGTCGAGCGCCCGCCGGGCCGCGCTCCGCCCCTCTTTCAACTCTCCCTGCAACCCGCAAGAGAATGCCATGGCCAGCAACCGACGCAGCACCGCCCCAAAGCTCCCTGACCCCCCCCAACCCACCCAAGTGGCGCCCCCACAGCTCGTCGGTTCCACCAGCGAAGACCAAGAGTTCGACGAGCTTGGTCTGGAAGAAGAATCCCTTCCCTTGGAACCCTCCCCTCCCCCCTTCGAGCACGAGCCTGTCGATTTTCGTGACATCGCCGAGAGTGGGGGCGACTCGACCCTGGCCCGCTACTTCCGGGACATGGCAACCCACGAAGTCATGGGCCCCGACGAGGAGCTCAAGACCGCCATGCAGGTTGAGGAAACCGAGGTCGAGCACTGGGTCGCCCTCCTGTCCTTCCTCCCCGCAGCAGAATACCTCCTCAACAACTTGGAGAAGCAGATCGCTGCCCTCCATGAGGAAGATCGTCCTCCCACGCCCCAAATTGCCGAGCTACGCAAACTTCTCAAGGTTGCTCGCAAGGGGAATTTCAAGCTGAGTGCAGCGGACCAGCGGCGCTGGACCGAAGAATCCACTGCGCTAGCCCGCGCGATCCGCCTGCCCGACTCGGACCGTATCTGGATGGCGAGCGCCCTGTCCACGGCCCGTAAGCTTGCTTGCGAAACCGAGATCGACGACGAAGAGTCTGGCCTCCACTCGCTGGTGTCGCTCCACCCAGGTGCCCGTCGTTGGCTCCGCAAGGTGGAGTCCACCTACCAACGGCAGATGATGGCCAAGAACCGCTTTGTCCGTGCCAACTTGCGTCTGGTGGTCAGCATCGCTCGGCGTTACAACCGGGGTCGCCTCCCTCTCATCGACCTCATCCAAGAGGGGAATATCGGACTGATGAAAGCGGTGGAGCGCTTCGACCACACCCGTGGATACCGCTTCTCTACCTATGCCTCCTGGTGGATCCGCCATGCCATCAGCCGTGCCCTCGCGGACAAGGGGCGTGCCGTCCGCATCCCGGTCCACATGCTGGATACCTACAACCGGGTTACCCGCGCCACCCAAGCGATCTTCGCCCGTACGGGCCGTGAGCCCACCATCGAGGAGCTAGAGCTGGAAACCGGCATCCCCCGGGAGAAGCTGGAGCGGGTCAAGGATTTCTACGCAGAAACCCCCTTCTCCCTCGATCGGCCTGTCGGGGACGAAGACGGACGCAAGTTCATCGACTTCCTCCAGGAAGAGAACGCCCTCTCTCCTTTCGATACCCTCGCCAATCAGAAGTGGGGCGAGGAGATCCACCGCCTCCTTAGCCTCCTCACCCCTATCGAGTCCCGTATCATTCGCTGGCGTTTTGGCCTCGACGACGAGGATGAACTCACCCTCAAAGAGATTGGTGACAAGTACAATCTCTCCCGAGAGCGGATCCGCCAGCTCCAGGAGCAGGCCCTCTGCAAGATGCGCAAACAAATGCGCGATTACACCGGCTGATGATGGGATTAGGAGTTACGCACCCAGGGCCAAGTGCCTGGGAACACTGGGGTTTGCAAGAAAGGTCCGAACCGCCTCGCGCACA
>JANWXX010000304.1 GCA_025057345.1 Polyangiaceae bacterium
CCTCTTGGTAAGCGAAAGACCAGTCGAGCATCCAGCGTGCCTTGCTCAGAGGCTCGCTGCAGAGGAACGCTCGGGCCAGGATGCATGCACCGGGGTGCAGAGGTCGGTCGAGCATCCAGTTGCACTCGTTATCCAGGGGAAAGATAGCCACACGAGCATCGAGTTGTTCAAGGATGCCTTCAGCAGCGAGGCGCTCATGGACGTTCTTACAGGTGGGACAAAGCGGGTCCACTAGCAGGAGAGCTTTCTCCCGTGGCCGTGTTCCCGGCATCTTTACCAGCGCGTTGTGTTTGTCCGAAGGGTCTGTCAGCTTGCCGCAGCTTGTCAGCAGAGGTTGGTAATCGGGGAGGGCAGTGACGTAGATCCCTGCAGGGGCGAGGGCAAAGGCACCAAGGGATACCAGCAAACCCGGGATGACCAGCGGGTGGCCTTGAGGGATGGAGCTAAGAGTGAGAGGAGTAGGCGAAGGAGGGACCAAATAAGCGGGCTCCGGGTAACCCGGAGGTGTAGTCGCCTGAAGCGCTGCACCGAAGGGATTGGGGTCTGGGATGGTATTGTCGGCAGAGAGCTGGGCTCCACCGGCTTTTCGCAACGCGATGACCCCAGCCACAAAGAGGATGATGGATGCGAGGTAGAGGCCAACGCAGAGCTTGCAGAAGGCACCCAAGCGGGTGAGTGAGAGGAAGAACATCACCACGGATGGGATAAGGGGGGTCAGGGCGGCGAAGCCGAAGCCCTGCCAAGCTCGCTTGGAGGCAGCGTTGCCTGCGGTCAGCAGATGGACCGAGATGGGCAAAAAGAAGGCATAAGCGCCCAGAGCGAAGAGACTAATAGGGACACCGCCCCAGTAGTGGTCCCGGAGCAGAGCCGAGTAGGGGCTGTACATCGCCGCGGTGCAGGCGTTGGCCCCGGTGGTGGCCTCAGTCAAGCCCGGGATGAAAGAGCAGTGGGTATCGTGAAGCTGCCGGTCTAGGTGCAGGGCGTAGTCATGGGTGGAGAAAGCGCTGAAGAAGATTCCCAACAAAGAAGCGACGACACCGAGCACCCCCGGCAGGCGCGTGCGAGTTGCAATCATGGTGAAGCGGAACCAGGCTTACTCTCCAGCCTGCTCTCCGTCAAAGGAGGGTATCCCCAGGGGAGAGCAGGTCGACCAGAAGTTGCAGTTCCGGGAGGAGCTGGTGACCAGCCCGGCAGTGAGCGACCACCGCATGGGCTAGCTCTTCCAGAACTGGTTTGAGGGGGGTACGTTCCAGAGGGGTACCGTCGAGAGATCTCCCGTCGGATAGTGCCTTGTATCCCATCAGATCCTCGCGTTGTACCCAGCGGAAGCCCTGGGTCGGATGGTAGCGGCACAGGAATGCGTGTCCCCCATCTCCCGATGTCCAGAGCAAGACCACCACCCGCTCACCTCCGGAGACAAACCCACGAAGCGCTGATGGCGCCTTTCCTTCTTCGAGCACCATGGTTCAGTGCGCTCGCGGGGCATCGGGGCCCCAGATCGGCATCTCGTCGTGCAGATCCTTCAGGAAGCAATCCAGCTTGTGAAGTTGTTCGCTGGTCGTGGCTAGCGTGAGATCCCCGCCCTGCTCGGCAAAGAGGTTGGCCAGCCCTTCGCGTGCCTCAAGGTGGGCTCGTACCAAGAGGACCTCCTTGGGGTGCACGGTGATCCGGCGCACCAGGAGACCTTCACCGAGAAGAGGCGGAACAGCCTTGCCCATGACCTGCTAGCGTTACAGAGCCATACGCCAGCGCCAAGCTTGAAATGTTGCCCGATCTCTGCCTTTGGCCGAACTACGCCCTCTGCCCCTGCAGCCCGTCTGAACCTCCTCCTCTGGAAGATGAGGAACCTGCGGAGCCCGAGGGTTCCATGCCGATTCTGGACGAGCCGATGGCGGATGACGGAGAGGATGTGCCCGTTGAGGATCTTCTTCCTGCGGATGTCTTGGACGATCGTGAAGATCCAGGGCAGGAGGAGGATTGGGAGGCACCAGGAAACGAGGAGCTTGTTGGATCGCTCCCTCCGTGGGAGGAAGAGAGGGATGACGATGCGCTTCTGGATCTTCCTCCCTTGTCGCTCCCGCCCCTGGAAGATGAGCCTTCCGAAGACAATGGGGATGCGCCGTTCCCACCGCTCCCTGGCTTCGAGGAGGATGGTGAGAGGGAAGGGGAAGAGGACGATGAAGAGCCTGCTCCTACGGAGGATCTGCTCCACTTACCCAAGCGCCTTGCTCTATCACCGAAGGATCTTGTCGGGCTTCCCAAGGAACTCGAAGTGCATGGTGTCCTGCAGGTGGTCGTGACCGAGCCAGTAGAAACCGTAGCGCTCAAAGGTTTCGATCCAGCACTTAGGAAGGGCTGTGCGCTGGTAGATGGTCTTGCTATCGCCCTGGCAGGCTGGGTGATTGGGCCAGGGTTCGACGCAGTGGCAGCAAGGATTACGATCGGGGTCGATGTCTAGGGCAATGCCGAAGAGGTGGTTGGTCACTTCGCCGCCTCGGTAGCTGTTGTGATCCCTGTGGCCACCGATGACGTGAGGTTGGTAGGCGTTCTTCCCAGTGCAGCTCTGTCGGAGCGCTGCCTCGACACAGGCCAACGCCGGGATCACCTTTTCGTGCATCTTGATGGGCAGCCCAAAGAAGGTCGTGTTTCGGATAAATCGGCTGGCTTCCTGGGGGTTCCAGTCGGCCGATCCTTTGTCCTCTACCCGACCGTACTGCTCGATCCGGTAGCGCAGGGCTTTGAGGTGAGGCCCCGGCAGCACGTTGTTCTTCACCACGAAGGATGAGCGAATCAGGAATTTTTGTGGTGCCTGTTCGGTACATCGTCCGGATTGTTTCTTCGGAGGTCGCGGGCGCGTCCGGGCCTCCGTCGTCACCGGTACTGCTGCGAGGAGCAGTGCTGGTAGCAACCCACCGAGCACCCAGCTTACTCTTCGGAGAGTGATCACGACCTCCTCTTACGACAGCAGGCGCCGAGCTGCCACCCTACTGCTAGGAAAAAAATCCATGCTTTTGACTCTCGCCCTCCTAGCCCATAGAGCAGCTCAAGCAGGCTTAGCCGATCCACCCCCTGAGCTGCTAGGATGAACCGGACTGTCGCGGCAACGAGGGCCTTGACGCATGTCTTGTCAATCCCAAAGGAGGCTCCAACAAGACAAACAACGGAGTCGTTTTCCCGGTCATTCGAGCGCGCTTGTCGCCAAGTGCAGTCATGCTACCGCCTAGAAGATGCAGACGCACCTTATCGTCGAGCCCCTCGGGGAAGACGACATCCTCACCATCGTGCACTGTATGGTGATCGACGCCCTCAGCTTCCCTCAACCTGGCTTCGTGGCTGCTCGGGATCTCCCTCGGGTAGGTTTCCGGGCCTGGGTTTGCCGGTCGACGGATTCCCCAGAACCCTGGGGTTTTCTTGGGTGCCTCCATCATCGCGATACACTCCATATCACTGTTGTTGCAACCCACCCGGACCATCGCCGTAAGGGGGTTGCCACTGCACTAATGCGCACCGCCGTCCTCCAGGCGCGCCATGCTCGCCTCTCCCGCGTCTCCCTAGAGGTTCGCCCCGATAATCGGGGGGCTATCGCGCTCTACGAGAAGCTCGGTTTTGCCACCGTGGATCGTATCCCGTCGTACTATGGTCCCGGTGACGATGCCCTCCTACTAGTGCTCCCCCTCGCTCAGCCCAAATCTCGCCACAAGACTCGCTCCTGAGCCACGCGTGCGTTCCTCACTCTTCCTTGCGCTGCTTGCGCCTACCGCCCTTCTCCTCTTGATTCCCTTCCTCGAACGGAGCCGGGGAACCGTGTCAGATATCTCCCCTGCGCCGACCCCCTCTGTGCTCCTTCGTGCGGATGAGGCTCAACGAATCCGCGAAACCTGCCGGGGAGATATCTCTCTGGACCCCTACCGGCTTGATCCGCACCCAGTCGACCAGGTCGGTTTCCAAGTATCCTCTGCCCGGGAGACACGCTTCTGCCACCTGGGTCTGGGGCCTGGCGGGGCATTGAGTGAGCTGAGCTGTCCCATCATGCTCAAAGATCTCCAGGGGATGTCGCTCATCGGGAGCAGCAAGGGGGACGCCTTTTGGCTGGCAGGTCTTGAGCGGGTGGTTCGCCTCGACGGAACTACCCTCGCCACTACCGCTCTGGGGCGTGCGTCGGTGGATCGGGTGTTCATTACCGCTACAGGTGCTGTGGTGAAACTTCGGGATTCTCTGGGTGGTCAACTCCCGGGGGCCGTTTGGAGCAAGGGGGATCTCCACTTCGAGGTGGAGGCACCCCCTGGAGCCTTTCTGGCGGCTGGCCATCTGCTCCGGGAGTCCGATGGAATCCTGTACGCCCGAACGCTTCTGGAAGGTGCCCCTGGTTTTGGCTCCGAGATATCCGTTGGTCCTGGTGGAGGTATGGCACAGGGGCGCATGCGGGCTTGTCGCCATGCGAGAGGCTGGGAGGTCGTGCTCCCCGAGGAGCAAGAAGGTCTAGCGGTAATTTTTCGCGTCTACTCGGTACGCAGCGAAGGCTGGTCTGGACCGAGGGAAGCACGGGGGGAGGGTGTTGGGGGAGAGCGCTGGTCCCTCGCTTGTTCCCCCGGAGAGGCTCGCATCGCCTGGGCAGCTTCCCGTGTAGAAGCCGGAGAAGATGTCAGCGAGCTACGCCTGCTCCGCTGCGGAGCGCAGGGATGCCAGCAGCAGCAGGCAACGGTACGGGGGCTCGGTCTATCGAGGGCAGGAGCCCGGGTGGAAGCGCCCTGGCTGCTCTCGATAGGGGAGGAAATGGCGCTGCTCTGGTCCCGAGGTGCCTCTACCGAGGCGCGCATTGCACCTCTCCGCGCACTGGCACAGGCATCTTCCCAGAGGCTGGTGGCTGAGGCCGTGGATGTGGCAGCTTCCGAAGCGGTTGTTCGGCAGGATGCAGCGCTTGTACTGCTACGGTCCCAGGGGCAACCGTCGTATGTTTTCCCTTTTCGTCTGGGTAGGGATGGGGCGAAAGCTCTGGGGTGTGGTCCGCCTGATTAGATACGAGGCACGGTGGGCGTGGGTTCTCACTTGGAGAGGCGCCGTAGGAGCAGGCGAAGTGACTGGAGAAGGGTTCCTCGCCTTTCGGGGGTGCGGAGGGTGGAGAGTGCAGAGGCGAAGCGCTGGTCGAACTGGAAGTGAGAGGCAGCGACGAGGAAAGAGCGGGAGAGACCGCGGGCAGCATCAAAGCTTAGGGGGAGGGCAACCGCAACAGTGGAAGGGGCGAGGATGACGTCGCGGACCAGGACGGCGCGGGACCAAGAGCCTGGACGCCCCTCGGTGATGAGACGGCGGAGGGTCTTGACCTCAGTAAACAGTCCGAAGTGTAGGGGGCCCACGATAGACTCGATGGCGTGGAGGAGATGACGATAATCGCGGCGGAAATCCCCGGAGAGAAGACCCATGGAGCTACGGAGGTGCTCAGGGCCGAGGATGCGATCTACACCGGTAGGCCCTCGGGAGAGGACGAGGGCGGACCAGAGTTCCCCTGCTTCAAAGAGGCCTATGGCGATGGACGCTCCCCGAGGGCAAAGGGCATCTAGGCTACGGCGAAGTACAGGTAGTGAGAGGGGAGGTGAGCCGCGAAGACGGAGAGGCCAGGTGGCGATGGCACCTTCCTCGGCGAGCTCGCGGAGGACGTCGAGGCCCTTCCAAATCTGATCGAGGAGGTCATCGTGGCGCTGGAGACGAGCCCCAAGGCGGTCCATCGCTTCTTCCAGGGCGCCTAGGTGGAAGGCTGCAATCCAGTTGGCTCCGTGCTCCCTGGCCAGTTCTTCTAGGGGACGTCCCCAAGATTGACCTCCGGGGTTGAGGCGCCCGACGCGAGTATGGAGGATCTTGCGAAGCTTCTGCCCGTCGTGGAGCACAAGAACGCCGACAGATGGGGAAGGGGAGGACTCGAAGAGGGAAAGCAAACGCACCCAGTCGAGAACATCCCAGCCCTCAAAGCGAACCTTGGGAGCAAGCACGAGAACACCTTACCTGGAGAAGAAGGTTCTGTAACCAATCCCCCACCTGGCACCTTGCTTCTGCGTGCGTCAATTCGCCCACTGTGCCTGCTCGGCTGGCCGGGAATGGACACGGAGCGCACAAGGCTGCTGGGGGTTCTGCGTCTTGAGAGGCAAGAACCGGGGTAGGCCGAAGCGCCAGCACCCCCTCCGGCGACAAGGTCCGCAGAAGAGGATTGGCAGGCAGCGAGAGCAAAGAATGCTAAGGAAG
>JANWXX010000305.1 GCA_025057345.1 Polyangiaceae bacterium
GGTAATCCAGCAGGATCCCATGGCCTCCAAGGATCGCCCGGGACATCCGGGCGATCTTCAATGCCCAACCAACATTGTTGCGCTTGGCCAGGGACACCTGCTGGGGGGTCAGCTTCCCCTGCTCCTTGAGGCGGCCCAGGTGCAGCGCCAGGATCTCTCCCTTGGCGATCTCGCTGGCCATCTCCACGAGCTGCTCCTGGATGAGCTGCTTGCTGGCCACCGGCTTGCCGAAGACAATGCGGCTGCGGGCGTAGGTCAGCGCCGCATCGTAGCAGGCCCGGGCGGCACCCAGTACCGAGTAGGCGATGCCGAAGCGGGCCTGGTTCAGGCACGACAGAGGGCCGCCGAGGCCACACACTCCAGGGAGTACGTTGGCGTCCGGGACGCGTACGTCCGTCAGGGTGATCTCCCCGGTTGTGGAGGCCCGCAGCGACATCTTCCCGTGAATCGTCAGCGTCTCGAAGCCTGCCATGCCCCGCTCCACCACAAAACCCCGGATGCTTCTTGGTCCGCCGAGGGTATCGCCTTCCCAGGTTCGTGCCCAGACGATTGCTAGGTCGGCAAAGGGAGCATTGGTAATCCACATCTTGGACCCATTGAGGATCCAGCTATCACCGTCACGGCGTGCGTGGGTCTTCATGGAACCGGGATCGCTGCCCGCGTCCGGTTCCGTAAGGCCAAAGCAGCCGATCAGCTTGCCCCTGGCCATCCCTGGCAGAAACCGCTGCTTCTGCTCCTCGCTGCCGTAGCGGTGGATTGGGTACATCGACAGCGACCCCTGGACGCTGACGAAGCTCCGCAATCCGCTGTCGCCGTACTCTAGCTCCTGGAGCGCTAGGCCGTAGGCGACCGCTCCCATTCCGGCACAGCCATATCCTTCGAGATTGGCGCCCAGCAGACCCATCTCCGCAATCTCCGGGATGAGATCCCTGGGGAACTCCTCCTTCTCGTAGAGTGCACCAGCGCGGGGCATGTATTTTTCCCGGACAAAGCGCCGCACAGTGTCGCGGATCATTCGCTCCTCTTCGGTTAGCAGCGGCTCGACGGCGGAGAGCGCTTCGAGGGGCATCGGTTCGTCGATCTTCATGGCGTCGGAGTAGGGGAACCGCCCTCAGGGTGCAATCTCCGCAGTTCAGCCGCTCTCGCCCAGCGCATAAAGGTGCCCGTCACCGCAGCCCACTAGCAGGAGCTCCTCGGTGAGCACCACAGTGCCGTCGATGTCGCCACCAAGCTGAAGCTTCCACCGCTCCGTTCCCTCCGGCGTTAGCGCCCGGAGCATGTCGTCTTGCGCGCCAAAGAGCAGCGTCCCGTCGGCGTCCTCCACCGGAGCGCCGTGGACCCCGAACTCCCGGGAGCCGGTCCCTCGCACCGTGAACCTCCACAGCTCAGCACCGCTTGCCCCGTCTAGTGCCACCACCGCCGGAGTCGGCCCGTAGGTGGACGCTAGCACCGCCCCATCTCGTCCCACCGCTAGCGCACCTCGCACAAACCCCCCCAACGCCGCCCGCCACCGGATCGCTCCGTCCTGCGGGGCTAGCGCCACTACCTCGCCCCCATCGTTCCCTGCCAGCACCGTCCCGTCGTCGCTTACTGAGAGCCCCGCGTCCGCGTCGCTTCCCAGGGCGGTTTTCCACCGCAGCTCGCCGTTAGGAGCAATGGCCAGCACCGCGCCCCCCTGCGCCCCAAAGTAGGCCGTCCCGTCGTCTCCCACCGCCGGCGCCGCATAGAGCTTTCTCCGATGCTTGTAGCGCCATCGCACCGTCCCATCACGCCGTACTCCGTAGGCGATCTTCCCCGCAGCGAACACGAAGCCGCCGTCTGGCATCGGAGCAGGCGCCGTGTCCGCATCTCCGTCCACCTCAAGCGTCGCTTTCCTCTGGCCGGTGCGGGCGTCCAGCGTCACCAACTTCCCTCCGTCCACTCCCACCCGCACCAGCCCGCCCTGCACGAGCGGCCCGCCGTAGATCCGATCCCCCAACTCTCGGGACCAACGCTCCTTGCCGTCTAGGGTCACCGCCGCCACCTTACCCCCTAGCGATGCTACGATCACCAGCCCTTCCGCCAATGCTGGGGGCGTCGCAATGGGGGCACCCATAGGGAAGGTCCATATCACCCGCGGCTTCCTCGGAGCGCGGTACGGGCTCCGATTGGTGCGCTTCGGATCGAGCCTTTGCATCATCGGTGGCCCCGGACGCACAGGGCCAGAGCCGAGGGGCCTCAGCATGGTGGAGGGTCCAGGTGCTGCCTGGGCTTCGCCGGGGACATGGCGCGGGGCGAGCCCTACGCGCTTGGGTTGAGGGGGAGGAGGTGAAGGTAGCCTTGCCAGCGTCAACGGAACAAGAGCTGCGGCCCCCATGGCCACGACACCACGCCTCCAGCCGGGATGGATCAGCGCAAAATCCCCCGAGCCAAACACTGCTCTAGCATCTCGCGCACGCCGCGGCGGCAGGGCCGTTCGTGCTCGGGCCGTCGGCTGAGGGTCAGGAGTAGCTCCATGGCCCGGTTCCGCAACGCTGTAGGGCAACTCGCGCTGGCGGAGATCCGGGCGATCTCCACCAGCATGGTGCACTGCTCCGCCACATAATTCCCCTGCTTGATACGGAGAGAGATCTGCCCTAGCACCTGCTCGAAGCGCGCGCCTAGCTGAGGATCCTCTGAAACTTCTACGGTTGGAGCAAGGGCAGGAGGGGGAGTCAGGCTGCGGGACGAGGAGAGTCGCGGACGGGTCGAAGGCCTAGGAGCCTCTGCCTTGCTAGAAGCACCCAAGCCTCGGGAAGAACCCAGGGCTGTTCTAGGTTGAGAGGCCTTGGAGACGGTGGTCTTGGGAGAGCGCTTGCAGGCAGGAGAGGAACGCTCTTCATCTTGTACCAAGCAACGATCAGGGCGGGCCAATAAGTACCTCGCGTTCTTTCGAGCCGTTGGCTGGGCCAACAATACCCCGCTTTTCCAGAACTTCCACGATCTTGGCAGCGCGGTTGTAGCCTAGCCCAAGCTTTCGTTGAAGCCAGGAGGTCGAGCACTTACGGGTTTCCGCAACCACACGTACAGCCTCCTCGTACTTGGGGTCAGTTTCGACTTCATCCGGTTCGGCGATCTCGTCCTCCTCACGATTTCGCGTGATACTCTCGTCATAGACCGGTTCTCCCTGAGCTCGGAGAAAATCGCAGACCCGCTGCACCTCCTCCTCGAAGATAAAGGGGCCCTGGACTCGGCGGGTATCCGTTGACCCATTCAGTTTGACGAGCATATCACCTTTGCCGAGGAGCTGTTCAGCGCCCTTCTCGTCGAGGATGGTCTTGGAATCCTGCCACTGGGCGACACGGAAGGCGATCCGGGAGGGGAAGTTGGACTTGATGGTGCCGGTGATGACGTCGGTGCTAGGGCGCTGGGTGGCAAGGATGACATGCATGCCGGCGGCGCGGGCCTTCTGGGCGAGGCGAGCAATGGCGGCCTCCACGTCCTTGCCCTGTTGCATGATAAGGTCGGCGAATTCGTCGACGACGATCACAATGTAGGGGATCTTCTCTGGCAGCTGGGGAGCCTCCCGCTCGGGACTGATCTCCAGAAGGCTGCCGTCCTCGGTGGTTGTATGGTTCGCCTTGGGCGGTGCAAATGCCTTGATCTCCCCTCGGTGGGCCCGTTCCACCCAAGCGTTGTAGGTGGCGATGTTCTTGGTACCGGCGTTGGCGAAGAGCTGGTAGCGCCGTTCCATCTCGTCGACGGCCCACTTGAGGGCGTTGGCGGCCAGCTTCATGTCAGTGACCACGGGCAGGAGAAGGTGAGGGATCCGATCAAAAGGGGCAAGCTCCACCACCTTGGGGTCTATCATCAGCATGCGGAGCTGCTCTGGAGTACGGCGCATTAGCAAGCTTACCAGCATCACGTTCAATCCAACGCTCTTCCCGGCGCCGGTGGCTCCAGCCACGATGACGTGGGGCATGTTCGACAGGTCCGCGTAGAACGGTGCACCGACGATGTCTCGCCCTAGGACCACGGGGAGTGGTACATTCAGCTCTTGGAACTTTCGATCCTCTATCAGCTCCCGTAGGTTCACCGGGATGCGCTCCCGGTTAGGAAGCTCAAACCCGATCCGATTCTTCCCGGGGATGGGTGCCACAATCCGAACCTTGCAGGAGAGACCCAGCGCTAGGTCATCGTCCAAACCGGCCACTTGCCTGACCTTGGTACCCTCCGCAGGGATAAGCTCAAAGGTCGAAACCGTCGGTCCTGTATGGATATCCATCACGGTACCTTTGACCCCGTAGTTGGCGAGGACACGTTCCAGCTCCTTGGCTCGTGCCAGAAGTACCTCCGGATTCTCTCGGTGTACTGTCGCTGGTGCAGGATCCAGAAGTTCTGGACCCGGTAGCTGGAAGTGTTCCGGCATCGTGGGCCTCTGTGGAGCCGGTTTGGGCCTAGGTTTTGGCTCCTCCACCTTCTCGAAGATCCGGGGACCTTCCTCCCGAGCTCGTTCAGCTGCTATCTGCTCTTCGGCCACAGAGGTCAGCAGCTTTTTTGCCGGCTTAGGCTTCGGTGTGGACTTGTGTTCCGGCTCCGGTTGGGGTGATGGCTCCCGTTTGGGCTCTGGCTCCGGCTCCGGTTCTGGCTTTAGCTCTGGTGTCTGGAGAGGAGTGGCTGAGGCAGTGGTTGGGGGAGGTAGTTGCAGGAAGGTATGCTCCGCAGGAGCACTGTGGATTCGGACGGCGGGAGGCTCAGAGGGGTGAGGAGGCAAGGCGTCGTCCTTTCGGTAACGACGACGGCCGCGGGGAACGGGGGAGGGCAGTTCAGGTTCGGGAGGGGGCTGGAGATCCGGATTGGTAGGGGTAGGGGGGGTGGGGGAGGAACAAGAGACAACCTCAGGGGAGGACGGAGTGGGCTCGTCAGGAGTAGGGCCCTTACGAAGGCGAAACCAGGGGGGTTCTGCAGGGGAGGGAGATTGAGTGCGTGGGGCGCTTTCGACATGGAGCACTGGAGCTGTCGGGGGGTTCTCCGGCTCCGGCGCGATGGCTTCCAGGAGCCCTTCCGCAGGGGAGGGTTCGTGGATGACTGGGGTGAGCTTTGGGGCCTGCTGTTCGCGCTGACGACGCAGCTCAGCGGCGCTGGCCCATGCCTGGGCGACGACCTTGGCCCCCTGGGCGGCCTTGGCAGCGGCGAGTTCGGTGCCCTGAGTGGCCTTCTGCATCCAGGCGATGAAGGAAAAAGAGGCGCGACCGATCAAAATGAGACCGATGATGGTGAAACCGATGAGGAAGGAGCCGATGGTGGAGAAGAGGGAACGCATCAGCTCACCGAACAGCTCACCGAAAGAACCAGCCGCAGGCATGGCTCCATGGACGCTAGCCCCCGGGAAGGCGACCTGCACCAGCGCAGCAATCACAAGTATGACAAGGAAATCACCGGCGAGGCGGGTGAGGGTAGCAATGGAAGCGCGGTCCTTGAGCAAGGGCCAGGCAAGCAGCAGCAGTTCCACAGGGATGACCCAAGCAGTGACACCGATAGCTCCCAGGAAGAACCGCGCACACGAGGCGCCGACGGGCCCGATCCAGTTGGCTCCCTCCACTTGGGGGGTTTGTGGGTCTCCCTCGAAGCTGGCCAAGGCTAGGACCAAGAAAATCGCTGAAACAAAGAGCAACAGCGCCGCCGCCTCGCGCCCGCGAGCATAGGCCCCGTGGACGCGGAAAGGAGGAGAGGTTGTGGTGCTCCGGGCAGAAGCTGGACGCGGTGATGCGGTGCGGGTGTTGAGGCGACCTTCGAGCGGTGCGCCAGCCAGATCAGGGGGCGCAGCATCGGGCCGGCGTGGTGCAAACAGGGTGGCCATGCGTTGCCTTGTGCTCTCGCGGACCGTAGGGGTGCGCTCCCCGAAGGCCAACTTTTCGGCTACCAGAGGTAGCACAGGGAAACCGTTGAGTCCGGGTGTGGCCGTCGGCTATCCTCCGAATCGATGAACGGGTGAAACCGGCATAAAACGCTGCCAGGAACTTTAGGATGACTGCCAAATTTCGCACAATCTTCCCGTCGTTTGCCCTCTCTATAACCCTGGCAACCAGCGCGTCGTTTCTAGTCGGTTGCAGCGTTTCCAACGAGGACGTCCATCGCTGGGAGAGGACCGAACAGGGGCCTATCAAGCTGGGGGCTGTCGTCCGCCATGACAAGTACCCGACAAGGCTCCGCATCGAAGCGGCAATGTCCCTCATCCGGATGAAACCACGATCTGGCAA
>JANWXX010000306.1 GCA_025057345.1 Polyangiaceae bacterium
TCGTCAGCTCTTTGAGATCGAATGTGTCATCACGAGGGAAGGAACGCAGTATCGCGTGTTCATCCATTCGGAGACGCTGGTCGATTTCCTCACGGAAGGACTTGGGCTGACCAGTGGACCTAGTGCCCGCGACAAGCGCATCCCTGACCTGATCCTTCGCTCCCCGAACTACGTGGTTCGCGAATTCATGCGAAAGTACTTCGATTGTGATGGCTACGCAGGGCCCTGTGGGGTCATCCTGAGTACGATGAGTGATACGTTGGCGGAGCAGGTACAGCTCTTGTTGCTCAATTTCGGGATCCTGAGCCGTAAGCAGAAGCAACAAGATGGCGGTTGGCATGTGGTGATCCAGGGGCGTTCCGTCGAGGTATTTGCAGCTTGTGTGGGTTTTTCCATGGTTCGTAAGCAAGAACAGGTAGAGGCGTACTTGCGCAACCACCGTTATTTCAAGGAGGAGTCCTGGTGCGATGAGGTGGTGGAGATCGAGCACGGGCGCGGGGATGTGTTCGATATCTCCGTGGAGGAAACCCACCGGTATGCTGCAGGTGGCTTCCTCAATCACAACTCGTTCTGGCATAGCAAGATGATGACGGAGAAGATTGCCGATGCGACCGACATCTTGGAGTACGCAGATCGGAACGCAAGCGTACTCGCTACCAGCGGGGGGCGCCTCAATCCCTATAAACTTGGGGTGGAGATCCTGCGGAACATCGAGGATAGGTGGAACAAGGGGCAGTTTGGTCGGGATTGGGAGGAGTGTGACGATTATGACGAGAAAGCCCACTGGGATCTGCGCCTGGGCCTAGGGCGTCAAAAGCTCTTTGAAGTCCGCCGTCTCTACAATGACGTGACCCTCATTGACGAGTTTCTCACCATCGACCTCGCGCGTCAGCTCAAGCTCTTCACCTATACCTATTCCAACCGCAATGAACGCTTCGAGATTGAAACCCGCGAGTTCAAGAAAGTCAAAGAAAAGCTTCTCTTCCAGCTTACCAACGCTGGTAACCCAGTCATCGTGGTGCTCGATGCAAACTTTGAGAATCGTGGCGAACTTCTGCTCCGCCACGAGCATACCGGCCTCGACCTGCGCCTGGACCACGCAAAGGAGGTGCTTCGAGCCCTCCATCGCATCTGGCGTCGCCCTGTTGCTGTTGCTACCATCGTGGAACAGAAACCCACGCTGCTCCGGTACGACGGTATCGAACATTCCAGCAAGCCCTACAAGGCGTGAGCGTTCTCGTGGACAAGGACCCCTCTCATTGGCTCTATCGTCTCACTGCTCGCGAGTGGATCCAGGCTTCCCTCGCTGAGCTCCATCGCGCCGAGGCTGCTTATCAGAACCATGACCCCAAGGCTGGTCATGCTGGCGCTCGCCGCGCCGCTGGTATGGCCCTCAATGCTGCCTTGATCTATGAGCCTCGCCCTGCTTGGGGTCGAAGTTACATGGATCACCTCGTCGCCTTGCCCAGTGACGAAGATGCGCCTCCTGCCGTTCGCGACGCCGCTCGCGTCCTGGTCCAGGCTCCCGCTCCTGGTGCCTCCCTTGTGACCCTCCGTAGCAAGAGCAGTGATGAGAAGATCCTAGAAGCTGCCCGCCTCGTCATGGCTCATGGCTACGCTGTGGTCACTCGTCATGAGAGCGCCAAAACCCAGGCCGCCCCCGAAGTAAAGGAGCTCCCTTCGGACAAGGAAACAACGCCCAGATGAGCTACCTCCGGCTTGTCCCTTGGGCGGTAGGGGGGCTGCTGGCGTGCTCTGCCACAGCATCTCCACCGTCTCTGCAACTTCCTCCTGCAACCTTGGGGACAGCCTCGGCTCGGACACTTCCGTCCCTGTCCCCGCCGCCTCCACCGGAGATGGGTCCAGCGGTCAGTACCTCCGCATCGGCGGCTCCAGCGCCCCCCCCTCCTGTTCCTCTGCAGAGCAACCCAGGGCTGGCGTTGGCCCGGGGGGACCAGGGGCCCGCCGACGCGGACCTGGCCGAGGGGGATCGGGCTTATGAGGAGGATGACTGGAAGGCTGCGGAGCAGGCGTTTCAGCGAGCTTGGAAGAAGGCCCCTCAGGATCCCGCACCGCAGGTGGGACTGGTACGCGTAGCGCTGGGGAAAGCGGGGCTTTCTTTCGGGTTCAACTCGGCACCGAAGCATCCAGCAGCCTCGGCGGCCGTGGCTCGGCTCCGGCAGATCGTGAAGGAGCACGGGAGTTACGCGCCGGCTCGTATCGACCTGGGGCGCGTACTTCTGGTGCAGGGCAAAGCGGAAGAAGCACTGCTGGAGCTACAAAAAGCCACCGAGCTGCCAGAGGGGAAGTCCGCTGAGGGGATGGGGGCACTGGGGGTAGCTCTCATGGCCGTCGGAAAGGGGGAGGAGGCCATTCGGGCTCTGGCAAGGGCGGTACAACTCGATCCCCGGCAAGCAAGTCGCCATGCGACCCTAGGGGCTGTGTTGCTGGCCAGGGGGCGGGTGGAGGATGCGGTGCAAGCTCTGGAGGCAGCAGTCCAACTGGCTCCAGACAACGCCCGGTTTGCGAGCGATCTCGGGGCTGCTTACCTGGCCATGGGTCAGCCAAAGAAGGCGCTCCCGCTCTTGGAGCAGGCAATCCAGCTGGACCCAAGGCGCCCTCCCTTCCACGCCAACTTGGCCTATGCTCGGCTCTTGCTCGGCGACTTGGAAGGGGCCATCGCAGCGGCGCAGCAGGCGGTCAAGCTAGATGATGCTTTTGCCAGTGGTCACATCAACCTGGGGATCGCCTTGGCACGGAAGGGGCAGTACGCGGAGGCGAGGAAGGCGCTAGAGAAAGCACAGAGGCTTGACCCGACGGACCCTCGCCCCCCTGCCAATTTGGAGGAGCTCCATCAGCTTGAGGCCGGCAAGAAGCCATGAACGACGGGGGCATTTTGCGCTAGTCTGCGCGCTCCATGGGCGATGAAATGAGGCCGCTGGTGGGTGTGGTGATGGGTAGCAGCTCCGACTGGGAAACCATGCGGCATACCGTCGAGACGCTGGAACAACTTCAGATCTCCCATGAGTACCGGGTGGTGTCGGCGCATCGTACGCCTGAGCTTCTGGCTGAGTATGGGCGCACCGCTGAGGCCCGTGGCCTTCAGGTGATCGTGGCAGGAGCTGGTGGCGCTGCACACCTACCAGGCATGCTAGCTGCTTTCTCCCTGGTGCCAGTGCTCGGTGTCCCTATGGAAAGCGCTGCCCTCAAGGGTCTCGACTCCCTGCTCTCCATCGTCCAGATGCCCGGTGGTGTTCCAGTGGGTACTCTGGCCATCGGCAAGGCAGGGGCCATCAATGCAGCTCTGCTGGCAGCGGCCTTCCTAGCCAATGATCGCCCTGACTTGCGCGAGCGGCTCCGGGCCTTCCGGGCCGAGCGGGAGCAGGCGGTCCTCATCGAGCAGCTCCCTCGAGGGTCCTCATGAGCCTGCCGATCTTGCCAGGGTCCACCATTGGCGTGTTGGGCGGCGGTCAGCTCGGCCGGATGTTCGCCCTTGCTGCGCGTCGTATGGGCTACCGGGTCCACAGCTACTCCCCCGAGCTTGATACACCCACAGGTCAAGTAGCCAACATGGAGGTTACTGCCCCTTATGAGGATCTCGACCGAATCCGCTCCTTCGCCTCTGGGGTGCATGTGATCTCCTTTGAGTTTGAGAACGTTCCTTCCCCCACGGTTGCTGCTGCTGCCGAAGTGGTACCGGTGAGGCCGGGAGGGCATGTCCTCCATACAACCCAGCAACGGCTCCGAGAGAAGACCTTCCTCCGGGGGGCCGGTTTTCCGGTGACGCCCTTCGTGCCGATCCACGGAGAGGAGGATTTCGCTGCTGCCGGGGCAATAGGATTCCCGGCGATTTTGAAGCTGGCAGCCTTCGGCTACGACGGGAAGGGACAAACTCGGGTTGAGCGCCCCGAGGATCTCCCTGGCGCCTGGCAGCGATTGGGTGCTCAAGAGGCTATTTTGGAGGCGCTGGTGGATTTCTCCTGCGAAGTCTCTGTGGTGGCGGCACGTGGGGTTTCCGGGGAATTTGCCCACCACGGTGTGGTAGAGAACCATCACCGTAATCATATCCTCGACCTTTCTATCGCCCCAGCCCGCATCCCCCCAGCGCTGGCGGCTGAGGCGGTGGAGTTGGCTCGTGCGGTCCTCGAATGCCTGGATGTGATCGGCGTGCTCTGCGTTGAGTTCTTTGTGACTCGCTCCGGTTCTTTGTTGATCAACGAACTGGCACCTCGTCCCCATAACTCGGGGCACTTCTCCTTCGATGCCTCCCTGACCAGCCAGTTCGAGCAGCAGCTCCGGGCAGTTTGTGGGCTGCCACTGGGCTCCACGGAGCAGCTTCGCCCCGCTGCCATGGTCAACCTGCTAGGGGATCTTTGGGCCGACGGCGAGCCTAGGTGGGCCGAGGTGTACCGATTTCCCCAGGTTAAGCTTCACCTGTACGGGAAGACCGAGGCCCGACCTGGCCGTAAGATGGGCCATCTCACGGCCCTGGCAGCAACGGTAGACGAGGCGGTTGCCCAGGTGCTTGCCGCCCGAGATGCACTGCGCCCATGATGGTCCTGCTGGGCACCGGTGAAACGCGACACCCACAGTGCCCGCGAGGTGTTGCCACATGATGAGAGGGTTCCACTAGGTTTCGGTGGGAGTTTGGCTCCATTGAGCCTTCTCCGAGCTGAGGAATGAACCTCCCGGGAATCCACTCCTGCTAAAGTAGGGGGGTGACGACGTACAAAAATTCCTTGTTGCGGAGGTGACTCACTTCCCCAACCTTCTCGCCCCGGGGGTTGTAGATCCCAATCTGGGCGCCGACATAGCGTTTGAAGTCGTACTCAAGGGTAGTCACACGACCTCGGGTCGATAGCAGGATCTCCATGTCCTCGCGGCTGATGTACCCCTCGTTGTTGAACGACACGACGAGGTAGCGCGCCCGCACCGCCGCGATGGTGTCGCGGAGCACCTGATAAAACTGTTTTTTCGAGTTGAAGGCACTCTGCCGTGCCCGCACGTCGATCCGCTTACACGCGATACCGTAGACTTCGGGTTTGTCCCAGAGTACCAGCGACTCCCAGATGTGGTAGTTGGCCAGGTAACTGTGCTGGTTGTACGGTGGGTCGAGATACGCAACGTCCGCTTCAAGGGTGCTTGCCATTTCCGCAGCATCGCCCTGGTAGGCCCACCCCTTGCCATGCTTTGCTCGGGGCAACACCTCGGGAAGGCGTAGCTCTAGGTCGTTGTGAGCGCGGGGAGCCCACTCCTTGAGGTAGGCCATCTGGAGCCCTGTGGTCGAATCGACGCGATCGGCTGCCTCCATGAGCGACACGAGCACGACGGCCTTCAACTCGGGATCAAGACCTTTGCGTTCGATCTCATCCCGGATCGCGTCGATACGAGCACCGTTCTTCGGTTGGAAAAAGCGGGATTTCTCACAGAACGTCTCGGTGAAATACCCAGGCTTCCCGGGGAGGGCCTGAAGCTCTGCGATCAGCTTGCGGGCGTCACACTCCACATCCTCACGATCGGCCTGGACATAGCAGGTGGCCAGGATGTGGGCGTAGGCGTTCACGTCGTTGCTGAAGACCTGGTAGCCTGCCGCTTTGAGCGCGTGCCCCACCCGCGACGTGCCCGAGAACAGATCAATCACGGAGCGAACGTCGCCCCCGAGCTCGCGCATCACGGCGACGATCGCGGGGAGCAGGGTACGCTTGGAGCCGAGGTATTTGACCACCCCCTTCTTGTTGCCACAACCTCCCCTTCGCTGACGACAGGGAACTTCGGGTTATGTGGTGTAACACCATAGCCAAAAAGCCGAGAACCTCTTAGCTCTCAGCTTCTTCTTGTCCGTCGGGGCGGGGCGATTCGAACGCCCGACCCCCAGACCCCCAGTCTGGTGCGCTAACCAGGCTGCGCTACGCCCCGGACCGTCATGGCGTTGCATCGCCGCGACGAGGGCGGAACCTACAGGAAAAAATTTCTCTGGCAAGCACAAAATTCGACCTCCCTGGTCTAGAGTACACCTTACTAGGTGAGCAGCCCTCCAAGTTCCTCCCCTGTAGCCTCTACTGCTGGACCACGCCCTTGCTGGCTCGAGCCGCTGCGGCGCAAGTACCGCGAGATGCTCCGGCTCCGGCGGGGTGACCTTGACGGTAGCATCCCAGACCCTCGTCCCGCGATGGTCATTCTTGCTCGGGACTTCCCTGGAGTGCTCCGAGA
>JANWXX010000307.1 GCA_025057345.1 Polyangiaceae bacterium
GGATCGGGCCATCTTCGGTATCGATCTTTCCTCGGGGATGCTTCAGCTCGCTTACCAGCGAACCCACCACCTCCCCTCCGTCCAAGCCAGGGTGGCCGATGCCATGACCACCGAGGGCTGGCCTTCCTGTGCTGCGGTGGTTTCTCTGTTCGGTCTCCAGCAGATGCCCGATCCTCCTCTCGCCCTCCGTCGCTGGACTGAGGCCCTCGTTCCGGGCGGCCTCCTATCTGTGGTTTTTTGGCCTACTGTCCCAGAGGAAGCTGGGCCTTTCTTCTTGTTCCGCGACCTCGTCGCCCAGAAGTTTGGGGCACCGGATGCTGCCTGGGAAGGTGCGCTAATCGGGGCCATCCAGCAGGTTGGCGGCCAGCTCCTCCGTGACGAATACCTTTCCCATGAAATGCACCACGACAACGCGACTACTTTCTTGGATGCGATGCTCTCCTCAGGTCCTGGGCGTTCCCTAGTGTTGGCCCAGGGCGACGCATGGATCGCCCAGTTCCGCGCAGAGTTTCTTTCCCGAATCCCCCCAGGCCCCATCGTCCATCGCCCCCGTGCACGCCACTTGGTGGCTCGCAAAGACTGACTGACGGCAAGGTCGAAAACTCACCAGGGCCTCTGCCGCAGCTTGGCACGCTGACCTTCCGCGTGGTTGGCCTACCCGCCCATGGTCTGTATCAAAGACCAACCGACTCGTGGCCGTGTTGAGTGCCCTACCAGGCAATGGGTTTTGTAGCGTGCGCACGCCCGTCGTGCGGTTCCTGCTCCCCTCCACTTCCTGTTCCTGTTTCTGCCCAAGCGTCTCCAGGGTAGGTAGGACGCACGTTGCGTTCATAGGTTCGATTTGGATTCCAGAATTGACATCGTTCGCTTCAGCCAGCGCGCCCGGGTCCACGAGATCCCCACCAGCCCTACCTGATGGATCAGCGCTGCCAGCCCCAGCCCTGCCCCTGCATGCCACCGGGATCCGAGCCACCACGCTGCCACGGCGATCCCGAACCCCAGCAGTGCCCAACGAGCCCAGGCACCTACAGAGGAAAAAGGGTGCCGGTGGAGAATCTCCAGCCCGGTGAGCAGTGCGTCTCGACCCCGTTCCCCGCGAAGCACGACAGCAGTTCCGGTTAGATCCTGGAGTACCCGGAGCAAGGTGAGGAGTAGGAAGGCCAGCAGTACGATTGGTAGATGAACGAGAGCTCGAACAGGGTCACTGAGCCCCGCCAATCCTGGCGTAAGGCCCTTGGCGAAGAGAATGCAGAGCAGCAGTGCGATCACACGGGCTAGAACCGTCACGCTGAGAACGAAGAACAGCGCTGGTAGAGAGCGGAGGGCGAGGGTAGCTTGCTCCAGGGGCGATCTCTCTCCCGGGGCAAGGAACGCCAGAGCCATGGCTTGGGGCAAGAGGCCGAGGATCATCCAGGCTAGGAGCGCCCAGGGCACGGCACGTCCTAGGGCGAGGGCCGTGGGGGCGAGGAGTCGAGCGGTTTCCAGCAGGGGAAATCCTCCCGCTTCCCAAAGCAGAGCATCACCACCATGAGGGCCCCAGAGCCCTCCCACCAGGAGTGCCGGTACCAGTGCGACCAGAAGTGCTGGAAGGGCAACTCCGAGGTACAGTGTTGCCGTAGCTCGAGCCATCGGAGTCATGGGGCGAGCAGGTGACCCAGGAGGCCACCCCAGAAGGCAGCGCGCTCCAGGGTGCCGAAACCGAGGGCAGCGGGCTGGAGGGAGCGCGCGTTGTTGCTCCAGTCCTCATCCAGGAGGATCTTCCGCTCCGGGTCAACCTTGACGGAGAGCAGCTCCGGAGGGCCTTCGATATCGAAACGGATCCAGTCCGCTTCCCCGTTCCAATGCTCAATCCGCTGGCTTCCGTCGGCGAAGTGTAGGCACACCTCCGTCGGCAACCGGATCGTGCCTCGGCGGGCGATGACGGTCCAGGTGGGTTGGAGAGCGACAACCGTCATGTCGATCCAGCCGCGGCGAAGAAGTCCTTCCTCCAGGGCAGCAGCCATTGCGGGTTCGACCCGGGCAAAGGTGGCGAGCAAGTCCGGAGGTTCCGGATGAAGGAAGCGCTGGGTACGTACATAGTTGGAGAGCGCCTCGTCGAAGAGCGCTTCGCCAAACGTATTGCGCACTGTGGCCAGCAGAATCGCTGCTCGGAAGTAAACTAGTCTACTGTAGTGATCTGCTGTGGGAAAGCTGGCAGCGCTGTGGGCGATCGCATGGTCATGGCCTGCTCCAAGACCTATCCAGCGGGCGCCGGCAAGGAAGTCAACGGAGAGCCCCGGCACTGCGAGCAGAGAGCCATGTCCGTAGCCTTCTCGAAGGCAGAGCCCCTCGACCAGCGTATTCAATCCCTCATCAAGGAAGGGATGGCGGTGCTCGTCACTAGCGACCATCCCGTAGAAGTACTGGTGACCGAATTCGTGAATGGTCACTGCCTCCGAGGTGCGGAGCATAGGTGGCCCGTACCAGGGTCCTCCGGTGGTGATGAGGGTAGGGTACTCCATTCCCCCTGCTTCTTCGGCCCCGGAGGGAGGCTGAACCACTGTAAGCGTGGGATAAGGGTAGGAGCCCAGACGCCGAGTCATGCAACGCAGGGCCACTCGGAGGCCATCGAGCTGTCGAGTCACCGAGGGTTCATGCCCCTCCGGATACAACAGGCGCACTTGGACACCTTCGATGGATGCCTGCCGCTCCTGGAAGTGATCCCAAGCGGTCCAGGCGAAGTCATGGACCTCCTCCTGGAGGTAGCGCACCCGCCGCCAGCCTCCCTCTTCCCGGTCCTCTACTTGACGGCCGGTGGCGCCCACGAGAAACCCAGGGGGCACCTCCAGCGTTACGTCGTAGCTGCCAAAGTCTGCATCGAACTCGGAGAGCCGGAGGAATGGGAAGTGGGACCAGGTTCCATCTTGGCGCAGCCTTGCAGGCTTGGGGAACCACTGGCCGACCATATGGAAGCTCCCTAGGTAGCCAGTGCGTTCGACGATCGTGGGTAGCGTGGAGGTGAAGGCGACCTGAAAGATCAAGGTATCCCCTGGGGCGCAGGGTTTCGGCAGGGGAAGACGCAGGTCGGTTCGATCCTCTGGGTCGTTGGGAGAATGCGCTGCAAGGGCAGGCAGCACATCCTGGGCGAGGGATACAGGCTCAGACGGGGAACGCACCGTAAGCCGGCTCAGTCGGATGCTGCCCCAGGTCTGAGGGAGTTGCCCCCCACGACCCGCTCCTAGGCGGCTCCGAAAAAAGGCCGTTCGCGCATGTTCAAAAGCATTGAGGTAAAGGTGCCAGTAAACCTCTTGGGTGGAGTGCGCTGAGCGGTTGGTCCAGTGGATCTCTCCTTCGCCTTGGATCGTGTGTGCTGTTGGGTCGAGGCGAGCAGTGAGGCGTGTTCGATGGACTGGTAGCGGCGAGGCGAGAGGTTCACGGGGCTCTGGAGCAGGGGGTGGGGGTGGAAGGGGAGGGGGAGTGGTCCGAGTGAGCTTGGATTCCCCCTGGGAGTGCCCAAGCGTAGGAAGCAGGATGGCCAGCAGGAGGCAGAATACCCCAATGGCGGCCTCCAATGAGAGGAGACAAGGGCGGCACGCCATCGGTGTACTAACGAGACTGCGATGACCTTCTGCACGAGGAGATCGTGGAGAATCCGGAGTGCATCGATGGCTGGCATACCGGAGACATCCAGAATGTCTTCGACCGAAGAATGCCCGTCGATGCAGGATAGGAGGAAGCCGGCTCGGTGGTCGAGAGAGAGCCATCGGACTTGGTCCGGCGGGAGGATCACCCGGGGTACTCCGGCCAGAGAGCCGAGCTTGGCTTCGTACATACCCCGAAGGCGACCCTGGCAGCTCTCTACAAAGCGCTGAGCTTCAGCATTGCCTGGGGAGATCGTAAGCAGTGCCTCGGCAGCCTTAAGAGAGCCGGAAAAATCGCCGAGAGCAAATCGATCGCGCATGTCGCGCATGTGTTGTTCGATAAGAGAGACGCGATTGGGGGACCAGGGCTCGCCCATCATGGGCTTTAGCTTTCCGGGACGAGGTTGCTCCTCTTCCAGCAGATGGTCGAGCTCGTCGAGGGGAGAGGTGGGGGAAGCCACCGGAGGAGGTTGGCGAAAGTGTCCGACGGCATATTTCTTGTCGGAAGGGTCGAGGTCAAAGGGATAAGGAGCCGTGTGGGATTCTTCGCCTTCCTCGGGGGGGGTCAGCGGAGGCATGGAGGGAACCCCCTGTATCTTCGGGTTGCGCACGGCCTCCAGATCAAGATCGAAGTCATCTGGAATGCTTTCTCGGCGGGGGGTTTCTAGCCCGCTGGGGAGCTGGAGATCGAACGGAAGAGAATCCTCCTCGGCTCGGGTGGGCACGGGAGGGCGTGGAGGAGGAGCACCATGTGGAGATGCGGTAGCCGCAGAAGGTGTCGAAGCTTGAAGCAGGGAGGCCTGCAGTGCGGGACGAGCTGGGGGAGTTATTTGGGTTGTTGCCAGGTTGTGGGTGCTCAGGGGATGAGGCGCTGGGGTAGAGCGAGGCGAGAAGGGAGCGAGGTTGTTGAACGAGATAGGGGTCGCCTTGCCCGGACCCCTGGGTGAAGCAAACGCAGAGGAGGGTGCCCCAAGGTCGTCGAGGTCGAGTTCTAGCTCCAGGTTGCCAGAGGCATGGTGCTTTTCGGGAGGAACGACAGGGTCTGGTACAGTAGCTGAGGCGGAGAAAGGAGGGATAGGTAGGGAAGTACCCCACTCCTCGTCGGTGGAAGTGATGGCTGGCGGGGGGTGTGCGGGAGGGAGCTTCCCAGCCATCAGATCTGCCTCCGTGGGGAGGATGTTGGGGATAATAGTTGGGCGATCAAAGACGTCCTCCTCAGGATCTACTCCCCAATCCTCCTGCTTCTGGTTCGATCCGGGAGTGCCGGGGAACGCAGGAGATCTGTCTCGGTAGCCGCGGTTCGTATTCATGGGAGGAGGGTGGGAAGAGGAAGGCCCCAGGATGTCCTAGCTTGCCTGAGCCCTAAAGCCAATCAGGGGGCTTTGGAGGCGACTCCCTTGAACATACGCTGGGTGCGGGCGAGGCCGTCCATCTGCTCCTTGAGGGTGGAGATGTCCTTACGTTCCATGGCCTGGCGGGCCTTCTGGACAATTGCGCGGGCCTTAGCGATGGCATCTCGGCCGAAGTCGCTGGTGGCGACGATTTGCTCCACTTGGGGAAAGAGCCGTTCGATCTCTCCGATGAGACGCTCAGCATCCTGCATGGCCGCCTGGATCTCCTCACTAGTCTTGCGATCTACAGCGTATTCCTTAGCGGACTCGATCATGCCCTTGAGCTCCTCCTGAGTGAGCCCGCTAGAGGCAGTGACCTGGATGGACTGTTGTTGACCGGTTTCCAAGTCTTTGGCTGAGACGCTGACGATTCCGTCCGCGTTGATTTCAAAGGTGACCTCAATCTCCACCTGTCCCTTAGGAGCACGACGCAGACCGGTGAGGACGAACTCGCCCAGCAGCTCGTTCTCCTCGGCCAATTCATGATCTCCCTGCATCACCAGGATCTTTACGGCGGTCTGGTTGTCACGGCTGGTGGTGAAGATCTTGGTGCGCCCGGTGGGGACAGTCGTATTGGGCGGGATGATGCCCTCGAACAAACTCCCGGCGGTCATGATGCCAAGGGCATGAGGAGTCACATCCAGCAAAATCATCTCGTGCCGCTCGTCGGTCAGCGCAGCACCTTGAATCGCCGCTCCAAGGGCGACCACCTCATCTGGGTGGACCCCTTTGCAGGGCTCCCGTGCGAAGTACTCGGCCACGGCCTGCTGCACCCTTGGCATTCGAGTCATCCCCCCCACCAAGATGACTTCCTCCACTTCGTCCTTGCCTAGCTTGGCATCCTGGAGCGTCTGGCGGCAGATGTCGATGGTGCGCTCTATCAGATCCTCGCAGAGTGTTTCCAGGGTTTGGCGGCTTACCACCCGCTGGAGGTGGAGTGCCTCGTTGCGTCCGCTGGAGATGATAAAAGGCAAATTGACCTCGGTCTCCTTGACGCTGGACAATTCACATTTGGCTTTTTCGGCAGCGTCCTTAAGCCGCTGGAGTGCCATCCGATCTTGCCGCAGATCAATCCCGTGCTCGTCCTTGAAGCCCTGGACAAACCAGTCAATCAACCTGGCATCAAAGTCCTCCCCGCCGAGAAATGTATCGCCGGCGGTAGCGATCACCTTGAACACCCCGTTGCT
>JANWXX010000308.1 GCA_025057345.1 Polyangiaceae bacterium
GGACCACCAGGTGTGCCTGGGCTAGTACAGAAGGCATGTCCGTTCGGTGACCCCACCACTCTACCTCGCCACGGGCATGCCAGGCCGCGAGGGTGGCTTCCGGGATCCCCGCTGGGTTCTGGGTGTATGCGCTACCGACCAGGGCGAAGCGCGCCTCTGGAATACGCCGACGTACCAGGCGAGCTGCATCTACAAACTCCTGAATGCCCTTATCCCAGAGCATGCGGGCAGGCAGCACGATCAGTGGGGGGCCAGGGGGCAGCGGGGTAGCGCGGAAACGGTGGGTATCCACGCCGGATCCCCGAATCAACCTCGCCTGAGCAGGACGGATCATCCCAGCATGCTGGAAAGTGGCGAGGTCGTCCGGGTTTTGGAAGATGGTGTAAGCACGAGGGTAGGCAAGAGCGATACGATAGATAAGCTGGACGACGGAGCGGAGCGCGCGGTGTGAGGAGTTATCCTCTGGACGCTCAATGAACACATACCCAAGGCCGCTGACGGCATTGACGACAGCTGGGATCTGGAGCGCTCGCGCTGCCAAGGAACCGTAGAGCACCGGCTTGATCGTCACTTGATGCACGAGGGAAGGGCGCTCGCGGCGATAGAGGTCGATGATAGCGGCTAGGGTGCGTACTTCAAGGATGGGATTGCGCCCTCCAGGGTCGAAGGGAAGTGGATGAAACCGGAGCCCGGCCTTCTCAATGACCTCATGGGCTCCGGTACGCAGCGCGGCGACACCTACGTCGAAGCCCGCGTCCCGCAGCGCCTCTCCCAGTGCAAGCCGATGCGACACAAAGAACCAGTCGTGGTTAACCAGGAAGAGGGCGCGGAGCTTCTTCACAGCCTAGGTTGGTAAACCGCTCCAGGGTAAGTTCCAAGGGAGAACCTCAGGGTACGGGCCCCCCAAAGAACCCAAGGAAGCGCAAGGCCCACACTACCACGAGACCCACACCCGCTGCTGCAGAGGATCGGTTTACCAGGATCTTCCAGCGATGATCCTCCAACCACGGTGCGGCAGCGAGCGTAGCGAGGAACAGCACCAGCAGCGGCACTGCGAGGGGCTGGAAGCGGGTGGCCCCCTCCAGATCAAGGGACAAAAGCCGGAGCCCCGCCCGGGTGAGACCGCAGGCGGGGCATGGGATATGGAAGAAGATGTACAGCAGGCAGGTGCGAAAGGGCAAGAGCCCTACAGCGCAAACCGCCAGCGCGGGCCCCAGGGGACGAAGGCGCTGAACGGCTCGTGTCCACGGGCTCAGCTTACATGCTCTGCTTCCCACTTGAACAGGTTGCACATCATCCAGGGGGTATAGAGGCCCAGAGTACAATACGTCAGCAGGTAGTTCAGGATCAGCGTCCCGAACAGGCCCCCCGGGTCGCGACGGAACTGGAACGGCCGCCCGTCCAGCTTGGTGTTTTCCCACATGAACGCAAAGATATCGTTGGCAAACCAGAAGACGTAAATCCCGAAGGTGCAATAGGTCAGGATCATACCGACAATGTACTTGCCCAACAATTCTGTCGGTTTTCCTTCAAAGACCAATCGGCCCATCTGTCCGTTGACCGCCGTATTCTCGTAGATGTGCTTCTTGAGGTTGCACATCATCCATGGTCCGTAAATCCCCAAAGTAAGGTAGGTCAGCAAGAGGTTAATGAACGCCTTGATGGCTAGGCTCTGCAGGTCCCCTCGGTACTCGCAGTTCTGCCCATCCAGCTTCAGGTTTTGGTAATAAAACACTTGGAACTTGTGCAAGAACAGGACAGTGGTGACGATCGCTCCGATTAGGACCACCAAACCTCCTACTACCCCCGCTAGCCCTGGTAGCAAGCTCCCTACATCTCCGCGGATCTGTTGCCCGAGGAAGCTCCCCACGAACGCGATTCCGCCCCCAACAAGGTAAGTAGCCATGATGGGTAGGATGGCGTTAAGGAAGTACAGCTTAAAAAGCTGACCACCTTCACCAGTGAATACCACACGGCTTCCGCTGCCCATCGGGGCCATAGGCGCTCCTGGAGGTGGTGCGAACCCACCGCCCGGAGGGGCCCCGAACCCACCCCCGGGAGGAGGTCCGTATCCGCCTGGGGGAGGCCCGAACCCACCCCCCGGAGGAGCCCCGCCCAAGGGAGGCCCATACCCTCCTCCGGGAGGAGCCACGCCCCATCCGCCCCCTGGAGGAGCCCCTGTGCCTGCGGGCGGGCCGCCGCCCCATCCACCACTGCCTGGGGGTCCACCCCATCCACCTTGCTGACTCATGTAACCTCCTCAGTTGTGCCACGCATCTTAGAGGGCCCGTCGTCTTACGGCTACTGAGCAGCAAGCTACCCGGCGGGTGTGTTAGGTCGAGGAGCCGTTGGGGTGGGGAGGTATCTACCATCAAGCTCCCTCCCTGATGGTGCATCCGACCCTTACCAAACGCCATGAGCTTCGATTAGGCAGGGCGTACTCGGAGCATCAGGTCGAGGAGGAAGGGATCGGAACTACGGTCTGCAAGCTGGAGGATCGTAAGAGCGATGTGGGCACGGGAAGCGTCCGGGGGGATGGAGAGGATGGCCCAGGGCTTCTGCTCTGGTGCTCCGGGAAGCCCCCCCCGTTCGAATCGGAGGCGTTCTGTCCCCACGCAGATGGCGACGCGCCGTCGTACCTTGAGCATACGAAGGAGCTCCTTGGCATAGTTCACCCTGTTAAAGGCCTCTTGATCGTATTCTCGCTCATTCCGAAGGAACTCTACCCACTGCTTTTCCGGATCGGAGGGTCGGGTCAGGGCCGTGGCGTTCGGACGTAGAGGATTCACGAGCCTCTGTTTGCCACAATTCCCTCAGAGCGCTAGAGGTTCCCCTCGAAGCACTGCGTCGGCTATGACCGGAGCAAAGCTCCCGCTTCCAGGGTGTTCGCCCGGCTGTACCAACAATGCTCGGCACGGTAGCCTTCGATGGAGCTGGTCTTGGAAGACGAGTCGGGGCTGATCCAAGGTCGTCCAGAGAAGAAATATGCAGGAGAGCCGCTCCAAGAAGGGCGATAGTCCTCGCAACAACTCCTCCAGATCCAGTCTTCCCCCAGGGTGGACACAAGCGAGAAGGTCCAGCGCTTGCTCCAGCTGCCCCAAGCTCCTTCCTAGCGTGAGCGGGTGAAGCTGCCCCCCACATACCAGCAGATCGATCAGCCCTTCCCCCCGGCTCAGATGAGCCACCACCCCTGCTGCCAGAGAGATCGCTGCCTCAAAGACCTCCGGCGTCTCTCCCCGATGGGTATCCAGGATAACACCGAACCGGGAGAAGTACTCCTGCTGGTACTCTCGAACGTGAGGGAACCCTCTCCGGGCGCTCGTCCGAGCGTGAAGATCCCGCACCGGGTCACCCAAGCGGTAGGGACGCACCCCGAGGAGATCCATCGACTCGCCTGTCTTCGATGCCATAGCCACCCCACCCGGCTGATACCGCTCTGCGCGAGGGATATGGATTTTCCGGATGTTTGCAATTTTCGGTACGACCATGACACGGCAAGAGGGGCTCTCGACACTGCGGCCGAGGGCAAGGCCAAAGGGGACGAGAGCTGCGGCGGAGAAAGGGTCGAGGTGGTGCTCTCCTCGTTCCGAGAAGCGGATCCCCAAGGATACGGAGCAGGTCGCACCGCGATCGAGAGGAAGATCACGGGGAGGGGGGCATGTATAGACCCCATCCCAGGGGAGCATGGGGCCACGGACGCGGATAGCATCAAAAGCACGATCTCCAGTACTGCTGAGGAGCAGCACGACGCGCAGCTCCTCTCCCACGGCGATACGGCGAGGAGCACGAAAGTCGAGCTGCACCCTGCCGAGAAGGGAGAATGGTGCGCGACAAGCGAGGGATACCAACAGCGGTGCTATCATTACGCACCAGAGCAGGTAGATGCTGGTGGACTGGATCTCGACCCCGATCATCCCCACCAGAACAGAGGTGATAGCCAGGAAGCGGCCCTCCTCACTGAGGGCGAAGTAGAGCCAGATCAGCGGGCGGAGCGAGCGTACCAGGAGGCGCTGACGAATCCGGTCACGCCCCTCCTTGGTGGCAGGGATAAAGATGTGATTGAGGCGAGCAAGGTTGATTCGCATCAGGTAGGCACGGGCGTCCGGGAGACGATCTCCTGAACGAAGGTGAGCCCGGAGCGACCTCCGTAGCGAGCTTGGGCCCCTAGCGCCAGCCGATGAGCTAGCACAGGCCCCGCCAGCCGCTGCACATCATCAGGGCTGACATAGCTCCGGCCTGCAAGGAAGGCTCTTGCTTGGGCCGCTCGGAAGTAGGCTAGTGCCCCTCGGGTACTCACCCCCAACTCGATCTCCGGGTGCTCCCGGGTAGCAACCACCAAGCGAAGCAGGTACCGCGCTACCGGCTCTCGAACCTCTACCCGCCGCACTTCAGCCTGCATGGCAAGCAATGTTGCCCGATCCATCACCGGACCAAGGGCCTCAAGGGGAGGTGCTGTCTGGTGAGCAAACAGCACTGCGAGCTCCGCCTCAGGTGGCGGGTAGCCTAGGGCGAAGCGGAGCAGGAATCGGTCAAGCTGCGACTCCGGCAGTGGGTATGTCCCCTGGAAATCGACCGGGTTTTGGGTGGCGATCACCAGGAAGGGGGAGGGCAGCGGGTGGGTCTGCCCATCCACGGTCACTTGGGCCTCATTCATCGCTTCCAGCAGAGCGCTCTGGGTTCGAGGGCTCGCCCGGTTGATCTCATCTGCCAGCAGCACGTTGGTGAAGATCGGACCTGGCTGGAACGAGAAGGTACCGTCTCCGGGTCTGAGGATCGTCGAGCCTAGAATATCCGCTGGGAGCAAGTCTGGCGTGAACTGCACTCGGGAGAACTGCATCGAGAGGCTACGAGCCAGGGCCTTGGCCAGAGTCGTCTTCCCCGAGCCGGGGACATCTTCCAGCAACATGTGCCCTCCTGAGAGCAGCCCCACGAGTAGTAGCTCGATAGCCTCGCCCTTTCCTTGGATCACCCCCGCTAGGTTGTCCCTCAATCGTTCGATCTCCGGTCGCATCTTGGGCCGAAAGTGGCTCAGTCAAGGGGCCGTAGGCGAAGCAAGATTGTGGGGGTTGGAAGGTACTCCAGAGGCCCAATCACTCTCGCTGTTGTTGGTATCCATCCCGTTGCCAAGGGTACCTCCTGGTCTGCGCTCAAGAGAGACGTCGGTATTGCTCTGACCGGAGGTGCCATTGTTGTGGGGGAGGTTGCTCACCGGGGTGCCTTCGCAGGTGTAGGGAGTGGAGCAGGTGAGCAGACTGGTCTTGGTAGTATCATTGAAGAAGAAACAGACTGCATCGACGACCTTGGCCTCGTACTTGAGCACTACGCTCGCGGCGTCGACGAGGCCGCTTGAGTAGGTGCCGTCGCCAGGAGTTGGTCCGTCATAACCAGAGGAATGAGTGTAGAGGATACGACTCCGGGGGGGAATCACCTTGCCGTTGCCGGCGAAGCGCTGGCTCTCGTTGTTGGCAGTGCAGGTACCTACAGCGGATCGGGCGGTGACGGTCCATTTGTTGTCGAAGGTGACGGGTTCGTCGGTAGGGTTGTAGATCTCGATGAACTCGTCGTTCCCCCCGGCGCTGCCCCTGGTCTGGATCTCGCTTAGGACTAGCGTCGGGCGGCACACCCCTGACAGGCATACTCCGCTGAGGCAATCTCCGTTGACGCTGCAGCTCTTGAAGGAAGTGCATCCAGGGCAAGCACCTCCGCAGTCCAGATCGGTTTCGTCGTTGTTCTTTTGGCCGTCCGTGCAGGAGGCGGGGGCGCAGGTATTCTTGTGGCAAAGTTTGGAGGGGCACTGGCTCCCCTCCACGCACTCAACACAGGCACCCTTACCGTCGCAGTAGTTGCCCGTTCCGGTGGCACAGGGGGTTCCTTGGGCCAGGTTGGTCACCTTGGGCTCCCCCGCCTCGCAGGAGCGGGGCGCGCAGGGGCTACCGACGTTGACCAGATCGCTGTCATCCGGGACGGTGACGATGTTCCCCTGGTCATCGCAGGTCACCTTCTTGCAGTCATCGGCAGGACCCGGGGCCGGTAGATCGCTGACATCAGGCACTGTCACCACGCTTCCTTGCACGTTGCAGGTCACCTTCTTGCAGTCTCCTGTGGCTCCCGGGTCCGGGAGATCACTTGGGTCTGGCTGGCTCACGGCGTTGCCCTGGCCGTCGCAGACTTGTCTCTTGCAATTC
>JANWXX010000309.1 GCA_025057345.1 Polyangiaceae bacterium
GTAAAGTGAGGCAGTCTCTCTTGGAAGGCGCAGGCTTCCCGGGTGCAACCGGGGGTGTCATCCTTGGGGTAGAAATAGAGCACCACACGCTTGCCTCGGAGGGACGCAAGCGACACGATCGTACCGTCGTCAGAGGGGAGCGCAAAGGGTGGAGCCAGCTGCCCCGGCGATAGCACCGAGGTAGCAGAGGAAGAAGTTGCACGCTTCACAGCCATGGAGTCGCTTGTGCAATGAAACGGCTGCGGCTGTCACCCTGGGGCATGGATTGGATTGGATGTTGACGGACCGGTAGGGGTCGTGTCCGATGACCCTCCCCGATGATGGTTCGCTTCCATGGTGTGCGCGGTTCCACCCCGACCCCCGGCGCCTCGACGGTACGTTATGGCGGAAATACCTCCTGCGTCGAGGTCCGGCTAGTGGATGGCTCTCTTCTGATCTTGGATGCAGGTACCGGGATTCGTGAGCTTGGGCTCTCCCTGACCCGAGAGGGTTTCTCTAGACCGATTCATCTCCTGATTTCCCACCTCCACTGGGATCACATACTAGGTTTGCCTTTCTTCGCTCCAATATGGCGCAAGGAAACCGTGCTTCGAGTGCTTCCTATGTTGACGGAGGCGCAACAAGCGGCAGCAGTAGCAAAGACGATTTTCGATGGTTTGCACTTCCCGGTGAGGGCAGAGTGTGTTCCTTCGCAGATTGAGTTTTTGGAGGAAGCCGAGAGCTGGCGAGTCGGCTCCGCATTGGTGCGGCGGGTAACGCTCAATCATCCGGGAGGCGCTCAAGGGTTTCGCATCGACGACGCGGATGGGCGCTCTCTGGCCTACCTCACCGACAACGAGCTGTCGCCCCCAACCCCACCCCAGACCACCCTCGATGAGCTGGCTCGCTTCTCGGAGAATGTTGATCTGTTGATCCACGATGCTCAATATGTAGACGAGGATTTCCCTCTCAAGAAGGGCTGGGGACACTCAACCTTGTGGGAAGTTTTGGAGCTAGGTCACCGGGCGAATGCACGCCACATCGCCCTCTACCACCACGAACCCACCCGTGACGACGACACCTTGGATGCTTTGGCGCAGGAGGTGCAACAGCGGCTTGTGGAACGAGGAAGCTCCACGGTGGCAACCCTAGCTCGGGAGGGCTGGGTCATCGACCTTTGAGGTGGTCTCATGGACCGGGTCGATGCGCTGGTGATCGGCGCTGGGGTGATAGGTCTAGCAACAGGTCGAGCCCTGGCGCTCCGGGGGCGTGAGGTCATCGTCCTTGAGAAAGAGCGGACCGTGGGCACTGGAGTCAGCTCCCGCAACAGCGAGGTGATCCACGCAGGGCTCTACTACCCTACAGGCTCGCTCAAGGCCCAACTCTGCGTAGCAGGGCGCGAGCAGCTCTACGCCTTCTGCGAAAAGCGGGGCGTTGGCGTCTGGCGCTGCGGCAAGCTCGTGGTAGCCACTCGCAACGAGGAGTTGGAAGCACTGACTTCTCTAGCGGCACGGGCCCGAGCGAACGGGGCTCCCGTGGAAGAACTCTCGGCGGAGCAGGCACGGCGGTTGGAGCCTGAACTTCGGTGCGTCGCTGCACTGTTGTCCCCTACTACCGGAATCGTCGACAGCCACGGACTGATGAGGGCGCTCCGAGGAGACCTGGAGCAAGCTGGGGGGACTGTGGCTCTGGGCTCTCGGGTGAGCGAGGTAGAACCGACGCCTGGGGGGCTACGAGTGTGCATCGTAGACTCTGCCACGGGCGTCCTGCAAGGGGAGGTGCTGGCGTCCGCAGTAGTGAACGCTACAGGGCTCCACGCCATCCCATTGGCGCGGCGTATCGTAGGGCTATCACCGAAGTACCTACCACGCCCCCACTACGCCAAGGGAACTTACTTCACCCTCTCAAGCCCCTCACCCTTCTCCCGGCTGATCTATCCCCTTCCACCTCCAGGTTCGCTGGGCATCCATCTGACGCTGGATCTGGGCCGTAGGGCTCGCTTTGGTCCAGACCTGGAGTGGCTCTCCGAGGAGGATCCAGATCGGCTGGATTACACGGTAGACCTGGCGCGGGCGGAGCCCTGCTACGAGGAGGTACGGCGCTACTGGCCGGGGCTTCCAGATGGAGCGTTGCAGCCGGGGTACAGTGGGGTGAGGCCGAAGATCCACGGCCCTGGGGAGGCGCTTCCTGACTTTCGTGTAGATGGCCCTGAGGAACACGGCATCTCGGGGCTGATCAACCTATTTGGGATCGAGTCGCCCGGACTGACAGCCAGCTTGGCGCTAGGCGAGCTTGTGGCCAAGCGATTGGCATAAGTCCCACACCGTATAAGTCTCACACTGTTCTTGTCCAATCCGATAGGTTGAGGAGCAACCGAAGTGAGTTAGCTGGCGGAGGTGTTGCGAGGGCAAGAACCAACCAGGGCAGGATCGGAATTGACAACCTTACAGATTCTTTTCGGCGAGCACCTCGACCTCAGGGAGCTCAGCACGATATCCCTCGATGCGGGCGACGATGGTGAGCGTCCTGGGGTCAATGACCACCTGAATCGGGAAGGGATTGTGGCCGATCTGGGCAAAGGTGAAGCCGGGGTCGAGGCCAACAGGCCAGGCGGCCTTGGTCTTGGAGCGCCAGGCAAGGGCGGTGGCGGAGCTAGCAGGGTTTCCCTTGGCATCGGAGACGAGGAGCTGCAGAACGCGGATCCCCTTGTCCTTCCACGGTCCACTCATCTTCGCGGCGAGGTCCTTGGCTTCGGCAACGCAGGGAGCGCAGTCGGCCTGGCCCTCCGTGATGAGGAGAGCACGGATACCGAGGGCTCCGGTGGGGTCGTGGAAGTCCGCAAGGGAGAGAACGCCAAGCTCGTTGCTATCAGGAGAGTAACCTTGCCAAGCGAGGTCAGGTTGCAGCTTATCTCCTACAGCGAGGAAGGTGCCTGAGGCCGGATCTCTGGGTGCGCCAACGGAGCTGCCTTGATCACCCCCAGCCCCCGGATGACGGAGGAGTGGGGTACCAGGTTCACTGATCGCCCCAGGGCGTTCCTCGGTACAAGCGAGGAGGAGAGGGAGGGAAAGGAGCCAGCGGCGCGAAACCATGACAAGGAACTATATCACGTTCTGATGTGCCCATGAATCACGAGAGAGGGTGGTTGGCGAGAGGCGTCAGGACAGCTAGGCTCACGCAAGGTATGTCATCGGATGAAACCCTCGATCCGGAAATTCTACGTTCCCGCAGCGGCTCCGTCGACATCGATGACGCCGTGATGGTCGAGATCCTGTTTCACCCCGATCTACGACGGGTCGGGGCCAGGGCCGTACTAGGCAGCGCCCAGAGCGAGCATGCACGCCAGGAAGTAGTCGTAGGGCGGGAAACCCCCATCTTCCGAATGGTGGGTTGGGGAGACGCCCGACCGCTCCAGGACCCATGTGTCAGTCGTAAGCAGCTCACGCTGCGGTGGGTGCAGGAGCGTAGTGGGTTCGAGCTGCGGCAAGACGCTGAGTCCAGGAGAGAACTCCGGCGCTATACGCTGGATGGGACGCTTCTAGGGGACGGACCAGGGTTCGTTCCCTCAGGGAGCCTAGTGGCGATCGGGGATCGGGTGCTGTTGCTGTGTACCTGCCGACCCCTGGACGTGCTGGGGACCGATCTAGGGATGGTGGGAGAGAGTCGAGCCATGGTCACCCTGCGAGGTCAGATCCGGGCGCTAGCAGACACAGGAGACACGGTACTGATTCATGGGGAGACGGGAGTAGGCAAGGAACTCGTGGCTCGGGCGCTCCACGAGGCGAGCCGCCGCCGCAAAGGTCCTTTCCTTGTAGTGAACTGCGCAGCGATGCCGGAGACGCTTCTGGAGAGTGAACTCTTCGGCCATGCCAAGGGGGCCTTCAGCGGAGCGATCGCAGCCAAGGAAGGGCTCTTCCGATCGGCGGCAGGAGGCACGCTATTCCTGGACGAGATCGGGGAGATGCCTCTGTCCATGCAGGCCAAGCTGCTGCGAGTTCTCCAAGAGCGGAAGGTAAGGCCTATAGGAGAACTCCAAGAGCGCCCGGTGGACGTGCGGGTGGTTGCAGCGACCAACCGAAATCTAGCTGCAGAGGTCGAAGCCGGGCGGTTTCGAGCTGATCTCTATTCCCGGCTCGAAGGTCCAGCGATCCGGGTGCCTCCACTCCGCGAGCGACGAGACGACATACCGAGGCTGTTTGTGCATTTCCTTCTGCAGCGTATCGCTGAGGACGCGCAGGTTGCCGGAGGAACAGAGCCGCCGCTGGCTCGCCTAGTGATAGACCCAGGGGCTCAGCAGGCACCAGTCCCGATGGATTTCTTCCTGAAATTGTTGGGGCGAGAATGGATGAGAAACGTCCGGGAGCTGGACAAATACACAGCAGCGGTAGCGGCGCTCAACCGGCAGAAGGGAGAGTTCCGGGCGCCCCCCCAGGAACCGCTGGGAAAAGCTCCCGAGCACCTGCGGGGCCTCTCCAACAGTTCTCCACCATCGTCATCCCAGGGGGAATCCACCCCGGCACGTCATTTGACCGAGGCAGACTTGATCCGAGAAATGGAGGCGCACGACCACATCCAACACCGAGTAGCCCGGACCTTGGGGATCTCTCGGACGACCCTGGACAAGTGGCTGCGCGAGCTAGGTATCCGTCGACCAAAGGACATCCCACGGGAAGAGATCGAGGCAGCGCTTCAGCGGATTGGGGGGGATATGGAACAGATGGCCCGGGAGCTGAAGATCTCGGTTCGTGGGCTGAAGCTGCGAATGACCGAGCTAGGGATCCACGAACCCCGACGCTGAGCTAGGTTCTACGCAGCGCGAAGGGAGATTCGCGGGTTTCCCCAGGTACAGCGGTGCCTTGCGTTCAGGGGAGTCGCTGGGGTATGTAGCCGCCCTTGTCGGCCCTTGGGCCGCCTACGCCCCCAGGTTCCCGGCGGTCGGGGAGAGTTGGTCCCTCCGCTGCTAGGGCACCGGAGCCTGTAGAGAGGATGCTCGCTCGTGCCTGCCAGTTACTTCGATGTCGACGGAACGCTGGTGAAAACCAACCTGATCCACCCGACGCTGTTCTACATGGTGAATCAGGCAACGCCACTCCAGTCCCTGGGAAGGCTGATGCGAGGGCTGGTTAACGCACCAGCTATGGCACTAGCTGAGCTCAAGGATCGACGTACCTTCAACGAGATACTCTACAGCCTCTACGAGGGGATCTCGGAGGACCGGCTGTTGTTGCTAGCAGAGGAAGCCTTCGAGAAGGTGCTGAAAAAAGCACTGTACCCCAAGGCAAGGGATCTCGTGCAACGATGCCGTGATGAGGGGCACGACGTAGTTCTGGTGTCGGGAGCACTGGATGTGCTGATGGATCGGCTTGCTGTGTATTTGGGGGCGACCCATGTGATCGCCAATCGGTTGGAGATCCATCAGCGCTATTGCACTGGAAAGCTGCTGCGACCGGTGATTGCCGGCCCCGAGAAGGCGAAGGTGATCCGAAATCACGCCCGTGCCTACGGCCACGATCTTGATGAGTGCTTTGCCTACTCAGACAGCTACTCGGATGTTCCCATGTTGTCAGTGGTCGGCCAACCGATCGCCATCAACCCTGAACCCGCTCTCGAGCGCCTGGCGCGCGCCTACCACTGGCCCGTTCTACGACTGGATTGACCGCCGTGACCCATCCCTGCGTCGTTACCCTCGACAAGCGAAGCGCCCCGCGCGTTCTTTTCTCCGGAGACCGCCTCGTAGAGGTCGACCTACCGGTCGGCACCCGGGTGATTTATCCCAAGCCGCCGCTGATGGGTCTAAAGGATCCAGACGCTGCCATTCGCTACGCAATCAACCACCCTTACAACAGCGACCCGCTCTACGCAAAGTTGCGTCCGGGGATGAAGGTCACCATCGCCATCGATGACATTTCCCTCCCGCTACCGCCGATGCGGGCGCCGGATGTGCGAGAGCGAGTACTGACCATTGTGCTCCAATTGCTGGCGGACCACGGGGTTGACGATGTGGAGATGATCATCGCCACTAGCGTGCACCGCAAAATGACCGGCGAGGAGATCAAGCACATTGTCGGGAAGAAGATCTTCGACGCCTACTGGCCCAAGAAGCTCTACAACCACGATGCAGAAGATTTGAAAAACATGGCCTTCGTCGGGGAAACCGACTTGGGAGAGCGGGTTGTGCTCAACAAGCGGGCCGTAGACAGCGACCT
>JANWXX010000030.1 GCA_025057345.1 Polyangiaceae bacterium
ACCAGGTGCATGCGGACCAGATGAGCAACTCGCTCGCAGTTTTCTTCGGAGAGTCCGAGCCGCCGAGCGATGACGAGGGACATGGCGGCTCCACGGCTTGCGTGGTCATGACCTCCGAGGGCTTTCCCGATGTCATGGAGGAGGGTGGCTAGGTGCAGTACCTCGGGGTGGATCTCCTCCGCGGCGAGGCGGCAGGCCAAGGGGTAGACTCCGGCTAGGTCGCCACGCACCAGTTCCTTGAGCCGGTCGAGGGCTGCTACGGAGTGTACATCCACGGTATAAACGTGGTAGACATCGTGGTGGACGCGACCGACCACGGGGGCAAACTCTGGGATCATCGCCACCAAAAGCCCAACCTCTCGCAATTCGCTCATGACACTTCGGCCTAGCTGAGGTGTCTCAGCTGCGTTGACGCAGAGCTCAAGGAAGAGCCTAGCGCTCTCGGAGGATGCTTGGAGCGCCTCAAGGAAGACTTCATCATGAGTTGCTTGAGCGATCCGTTCCCTGGAGCGCGTGCCTACCGGAAGACCGAGGCGAGTTGCTTCGAGATAGAGCCGGAAGGATGCCCAAGGGTGGCGCTGGAGGTCCAGATCCTCGGGGATCTCAAGGTGACCGTCGGGGTGCATCCAGGGGGAGGGTTCCGGGGCGAAAGCCCCTTGGATGGCCAACCGTGGGCGTCCCCGCCGGAGCATTCGTTCGAGCACCCGAGCAATCACTTGTGCATGGCGGTAATAGTCGGACATGAAGGCTTCCACAGCCACTGCGAGGCGTTGCTCCGGATCGTCTCCCCGAGGCCCCAGCATCACCCGGGCCTGATCCTCGTAGCCCAGGCGAGGGGCCAGTGCTTCCTGATGATCGAAGGTGAGGCGGTCTTGGCGGCGGCCAGCGGCAGCGTGGAGCAAATTGCGAACTCGGGTGAGGAGCTCCTGTGCCCTTTGAAGCTGGAGGATCTCGGCAGGGGCCGCCAGGGCCTCCTGCTCAAGTGCCTCGGCGAAAGGTAGGTTGTTCCGGGCTAGGGAGAGCCAGCCAAGGATATCTAGGTCGCGAAGCCCACCTTCTCCGCTTTTTACGTCTGGCTCCAGCAAGTACACGCTGCCTCCAAAGCGCTCATGGCGGGCCCGGGATTCCTCCTCAAGCCAAACGGTCAGCCGCTCGATCCCGGAGGTATCCAGCAGCAGGCGCCGTGCGTCGCGGAGAAGTCCACGGGAGGCTTCCTCATCTCCGGCAAGAAAGCGCCAATCCAGGAGCGAGGTGGCTGAAGGAAGGTCCGTAGAAGCTAGCTCAAGAAGTTCCTCCTGGGAGACAATTTGGTGGCCGACTTGGAGGCCCGCGTCCCAAAGGGGGTAAAGGAGTGCATTAGCCAGCCGAGCACCTTCCTCTCGGTCATTGGTGAGGATGCGCAGGTCAATGTCGCTTCCGAGAGCGAGGGTGCGTCGACCGTAGCTTCCGACTGCAGCAAGGACGGTGGCAGGGGGAGGATGGCTTCGGGCAAAGAGATCCTGCAGCAGATCATCCAGGAGTCTGGTGCGCTGGTGGGCAGGTTGCAGGCCCCACTGCACGAGGTCAAGGGAGCCCTCCAAGAGCCTACGTGGCGAAAGGAGCAAATCCTTGGGGATCACGGGGACCATGGGTTTTTTCGTCCAGACAAGGTGCGCGATGCCAAGAGAAAGTGATAGCGTTCCCTCATGCGGTTTCCTGTCTTTCTTGCTCTGGCCCGGCATGCGTGCCCCTTGATGGCTTTTTCCCTAGGGGGGCCTGCGGCGATGGGCTCTGCGGCCTTTCTGGTGCTCTCTGGTGCTACAGTCCAAGCGGATGCCTCGCTTCACCTTGAAGTGACGCTCGATCACCTGGTGAAGATCTCAGATGTGGCCCTTGAGGGTACCCCCGAGGAGGCGCACAGTCTCTGGGAAGACGTTCCTGGCGGGGGTCGTCGTATCGTCACCTACACTCGTGTTCACGTCCTCCAAAAAGCCTATGGCGAGGCCAGCCCAGATGTATGGATACGCACTCTAGGAGGGCAGGTTGGTGACATTGGGCAGAAGGTAGAGGGCGAAGCGCAGTTGGTTCCGGGGGAGCGTTCAGTGCTCTTCCTCAAGGCTTTCCCAGAGGGCTCCATGCGTGTGGTCGAGATGGCCCAGGGACAATACCTCGTGAAGCGGGAAGAGAAGGAAGATCGTCTGCTTCTTAGCCCCTACCTAGGTAAGGTGATCCCCAGCCGCGACCAGAAGGAGCGCGCTCGGGCAGCCCGAGTGCTGCTTCACGGGCGCCCCCTCGGGGAGGCGATGGCGGCTATCCGCCAGGCCCGCAAGGACGCAGGACGCTTAATCATGGGAAACTTCCGCAGTCGTACCGTACTCCTTGTTGCCTTGCTGTCGGCCCCTGTTCCTGCAGCGGCCTTCTGCCGCACTTGGAGCTGCGACCCTGCTAAGGGCTCCTGCCCCCAGGATAAGGACAACCCTGCCTGCCTTGGTGGCGACCCTGCGAAGAATCACAAGCCGCTTTACTGGCCCCAGAGGTGCATCGGCTTTAGCCTCCATGAGAAGGCCAGCGCCAAGCTCGACAGTAACCCGGACCGCGCCCGGGCCAAGTTTATGCGCATTGCCAATCTCTCCTTCGCTACCTGGCAGCAGGCCGACTGTGGTCAAGGCAAGCGACCCTCCCTCTCTTTTTATGACCTAGGCTTTGTCTCCTGCGACCGCCAGGAATTCAATGGCTACAACCCGGATAATGCCGGTCGCCCCACCGCGCAGGGCAATGCCAACCTGATTGTCTTTCGGGACAAGTGGCCTGTCGAGTACGCCAGCGCTGGCAACACGCTGGCCCTCACCACCCTCACATTCAACATACAAAGTGGCGAGATCTACGATGCAGATATCGAGATTAACGGCGAGGTGATGATCACTACCAGTGACGTCACCGTGACCAATGATCTGCAGTCGATTTTGACCCATGAAATCGGCCACTTCCTTGGGATTGCTCACTCCCCTGATCCCACTGCTACGATGTTTGCCACTTACGAGCCAGGCTCCCTCTCCTTGCGGGATCTGGCGCCTGACGATATCAACGCAGTGTGTTCGATTTACGGACCTGAGCGCACTGGGCTGCCGGCCTGCGATCCGACGCCTCGCCACGGTTATGCGGAGCGCTGTGCGGTGCCCGCTCCTCCCCCGGAGGGGTGCAGTGCCGCAGGCCATGCGGGAGGGGTAGCCGGAGGCGTAGCTTTCGCTTGGATTGCAGGGGCGATGGTAGTGGGGGCTCGCCGCCGGAGGCACTGAGCTGAATGGCTGAGTCCCTGCCTGATCTTGCAGCACTCCCAGTGCAGCCAGGCTCGCTTGTGGGCGGCAAGTACCGTGTCGTGAGGGGGCTAGGGCAGGGAGCGATGGGGGTGGTAGTCCTAGCTACGACCGCGATAGGGTTTCCTGTGGCCATCAAACTGCTGCTTCCGGAGGCCTTGGAGCAGCAGGAGATCCTGGCGCGGTTCGAGCGGGAGGTCCGCCTGGTAAGCCAACTCTCCGGACGCCATGTAGCCCGGGTGTTGGATGCGGGGTTCCATGACCGGAATACGCCGTTTATGGTCATCGAGTACCTCGAAGGACATGACCTGAGCCGAGAGCTTGCGGAGCAGGGGCCCCTGCCGCTGGATACGGCGGTCGGATGGCTTCTCCAAGCTCTAGAGGCGATTACAGAGGCCCACGCCCAGGGGATTGTCCACCGGGATCTCAAACCATCCAATTTGTTCCTGGCTCGCCAGCCGGATGGCTCCCGTCTCCTCAAGGTTCTCGACTTTGGTATTTCCAAGCAGCACGGCGACGGAACACAGGAGGTGAATCTCACCAAGACTCACTCCCTCATCGGCTCACCTCTCTACATGGCTCCCGAGCAGGTGCTGGCGGCTAAGGATGTCGATCCCCGGAGCGATCTCTGGTCCCTGGGGGTGGTGCTCTTCGAGTTGCTCGTCGGTAGGACTCCCTTCGACGGCACCAACGTTGGGCAGGTGCTCTCCAATGTGCTCTCAGCGCCAATTCCTCCGATCCGTGAGCTCCGCCCGGAGCTCCCCCGTACTCTGGAGCCGGTGCTGCGCGCATGCCTTGCCCGTCCTCTGGCTGAGCGCTATCCCAACGGCATAGCTCTCGCCCGCGATCTCGCTGCCTTCGCTCCACCTGAAAGTGCCGACGTACTGGCCCGGATCGAATCCTTTGCACCACGGTTCTCCCGCACTTCTTGGTCTGCTCTCCATGACGAGGGCCCTGATTCCATCGGTCAGCGCCCTACATTGCCTGCCGGAGAGCCCATCGTCCCCCCTCTAGCTTCTCAGCCCTCTCCCCAGGAAGATCTTCCTCAGATTCCCAAGCACTCCTACCGAGGGCCGGTGGTTGCCCTTTTGTTGGTGCTGCTTATGGGGGGAGCTGCGATCGTGGCCAAGTTTTTTTCCCTCTCATGAGTGCGATACCTCCCCTCCTCTTTGCCTTCGAGCAGACCGAGGATCTTGCACTGCTGCCCCTTGCAGCCCGTAGGGCTTTGGATCTCGCCGGGCAGAAGCTCTCTCTGGCAGGCTGGCAGAGCCTCCTGCGGGGGGAGCGGATGGCGCTCATCGAAGCAGGTGCCAGCGAGCAGGTTCCGGTGGTGCAAGTGCGAGCTATCGTGGCGAGGGCCAACCCTCCACCCACTCCCGTAGAGGCGTGCCCGGATCCTCCGATCGACGAGGTACTGCCGGTGCTTTCGGGACTGTTGGGACCCGGGCGGGTGCTCTCCCTCCACCGCTGGGCCTCGCTCCGTGCGCTGGATCGCTACGCTTTCCGGCACCTGGCTCACCCCGAGCGTCAAGAGCAGCTCCAAGCTCTCTTTGACGAGTGCTGCAAGATTCCTGCACCGACCCATCTCGACGAGAAAGGGGAGGCTCGGATGATCGGCGTTGCCAGCAAGGCACCGACCCTGCGTAGGGCCGTGGCCTCGGCGCGTGTTGTGATGGAGCCTGCAGTGTTGTCCCAAATCAGCGAACAGGGGGCTCCCAAGGGAGACGCCTTTGGGGTCGCCCGCATCGCCGGGATTCAGGGCGCTAAGCGTACCCATGAGCTGATTCCGCTTTGCCATGCGCTGCACCTGACGCGGGTGGACGTGCGCTTCGAACTATCTCCAGAGCCAGGGGTTGTTCGCATCGTGGCTACCGTGGAGGCGGTCGATCGCACGGGTGTCGAGATGGAGGCGATGACAGGTGCTAGTGTTGCTGCTCTGGCCCTCTATGACATGATCAAGGGGATGCAGCGCGACGTGGAGATCGGGCCCATCTTGTTGGAAGAGAAAGAGGGCGGTCGCACGGGCCCTTGGAGGAGATCCTCCCTGTGAACCGGGCTATCCTTCGACGGGAACCGCTCTCTCTGGATGAGGTGCTCCGCATGGTAATTCACCCCGGAGCTGGCGGTGTCGCAACCTTTCTTGGGGTTGTTCGTGACCATCATGAGGGGCTCCCGATCTCATTGCTTGAGTACGAGGCCTATCCTGCCATGGCCGTCGCAGAGATGGAGCGCATCATGGTCGAGATTGAGGGGGAGATCCCTGGGGTCCGCCTGGCTGCTCAGCATCGGATCGGAGCACTTGAGATCGGCGATGTGGCGGTCCTCTGCGCGGCCAGCGCCTCCCACCGGGACGAGGCGTTCCGGGCTTGCCGTCTGCTGATTGATCGCATCAAGGAGCGTGTTCCTGTATGGAAGCGAGAGCATGGCCCTGACGGCCCCTACTGGGTCAACTGGCATGATGCACGCCCCTCACCTCCTGCGGAGGAGTGACTTCAGTCTCCTCCTACTCACCCTGCGGCTCTCCTGCGGGATTCTTGGCAACTTCGCCCTCTAGTCCCGACGATGAGGGAACTCTCGCAGTCAACGCTCCGAGCGCCAACGGGTGATGCGAGTGGGCCAAGGGGTTTCTGTGCTGTCTCGACGGGATCGCCACTCGCTCCGGAGAAAAGCCCGCAAGATGCTGACGGCCCAGGCCGGGGGCTCGCAGGGGACGAAGGGGGCGAGAGAAATAGTACCGTCCTCAAGAGATACGGTGGCCTCGCCGGACCAGGTCATCTCCGGACCCCGGAGTTCGACCCTGTAGCGAGGTGGTGAAGTATCCTGTCGGAGCAGCTCGAAACGAATTCCGTGGGCAGGAGGGTTCACCGACCTACCCCTGCAGCGACTTCCTGGAGTAGGTGAGTGACCCGGCGAGCGAAGCGATTGGGATCCTCAATGCGACCACCTTCCATCAAGACCGCCTGGTCATAGAGGGTTTCGACCCATTCTCGGAGTTTCTCGGAAGAAGGTTCCTGCTCGTTGAGGCGCTGGAGGCTCTGGATCAGCGGGTGAGTAGGGTTGACCTCCAAGATGCGCCGAGTGGCCCCAAGATTTCGCCCCGAGGCCCGTAGTAGCTGTTCCATAGGAGCATGGTGAGCGCCCTGGGGGATCACCAAACAGACAGGGGAGTCGGTGAGTCGCTCAGAAGGTCGCACGTCCACCACCTTGTCCTTGAGGAAGGTTTTGATCCGATCGCACAGGGGGGCTACCGCCCCCTCCTGCTTTTTCTTCTCCTCGTTGCTCTGCTCGTCGAGCTTGAGATCTGTGCGCATGGCGCTGACCAGCTTCTTGTCTTTGTAGGACCGTAGTGCATCGACGGCCCATTCATCGATGGGGTCACTGAGCAGAAGCACCTCGTAGCCGCGCTTGCGGAGTGCCTCCAGGTATGGGCTCGACGCCACCGACTCTTTCGAGTCGCCGATAGCATAGTAGATATCCTTCTGCCCCTCGGGCATACGGGAAACGTAGTCAGCGAGGGAAGTGAGCTCTGTACCGTGGGTAGAGGCGAAGCGAGCTAGCTCTGCAATACGATCGCGGTACTCCCCGTCGGTGGCAATGCCCTCCTTGAGAACGGCACCGAATTGGTCCCAAAAGGTGGCGTAGCTACCAGGCTGTTCTTTGGCTAGATCCTCCAATAGATCGAGGGTCTTCTTGATCACCTGCTTTCGGATAGTGCGGATGATAGAAGAATCCTGGAGCATCTCCCGGGAGACGTTCAGAGGGAGGTCGTCGGAGTCGATGACGCCGCGGACAAAGCGGAGCCAGGGGGGGAGAAGCTCATCGCAGTCTTCTAGGATGAAGACCCGCTTGACGAACAGGTGGATGCCTCGACGACCCTGAGCATGAAACAGGTCAAAGGGGGCCTTTTTCGGCAAAAATAGAATACCAGAAAAGAGGAGTGTCCCCTCGACCTGGAAGTGGGTCTGTGTCAGTGGCCCCTCGAAATCGTGGGTAAGGTGCCGGTAAAATTCGTCGTACTGGGCCTGGGTGACCTCCTTGGGAGGACGCTGCCACAGGGCGCTAGCCTTGTTGATTACCTCGAATTTCCCTGACTGTTCCCCTGTGCTGACCCGGAGCTTGATCGGGTGGCTTACGTAATCAGAGTATCGCCGGACCAGATCGCGGAGCTCCCAATCGTCCAGGAATTTCCTGTGCTCTGCCCGCAGGTGAAGCACCACTGATGTGCCTCGCTCCACCCTCTGGGCCTCCTCAATGGTGAACGACTCACGGGCATCCGAAGACCAGCGGAAGGCCTTGGTTTCCCCAGCCGCACGGCTGATCACATCCACGCGATCCGCCACCAGGTAGGCACTATAAAAACCCACCCCAAACTGGCCGATGAGGTTGGGCTTTTCCCCACTCTGGATTCTCTCCAGAAAAGCGCGAGTACCAGAGTGAGCAATGGTTCCCAGGTTTTGGATCAGCTCATCATGGGTCATCCCAACCCCGGTATCCTCGATGGTGAGGGTACCCGCCTTTGGGTCGGGGAGCAGCCGGATTTCGAAGGGAGTTCCATCCCCGATCAGCTCCGGTTCACGGATGGATCGGAAGCGTAGTCGATCGATCGCGTCGGACGCATTGGAGATCAACTCGCGGAGGAAAATTTCTTTGTTGCTGTAAAGAGAATTGATGACCAGCTTGAGGAGCTGGCTCACCTCAGCCTGGAACTTATGGGTTTCGCTCATGATAGGCCTCTTGGGGAGGTTTGGCAGGGCGGATCAAAATCACTCAGCTAGGAGGGGTCAACCCTGGCGACCCGGAGAGCAAGCCTTGGAAGCCTTGCTTGGCCCGGCGTATTTTGTGGGCTAGGAGGAGGGTTACGATGCAGCGCATCCTGGTTACGGGAGCAGCCGGATTCATCGGCTCTCATGTCAGCCACCGCCTCCTTGATCAAGGTCGGCAGGTCGTTGGTCTAGATAACCTCAACGATTACTACGATCCGAATTTGAAGTTGGCTCGGTTGGGGCGTCTCCAATCGAGGGAAGGCTTCTCTTTCGAGCGGTTGGATCTCGCGGACGGACCGGGGCTTTTGGCTCTCTTTGCACGGGGGGCCTTTGACGGGGTGATCCACTTGGCGGCCCAGGCGGGCGTTCGTTACTCGCTCAAGAACCCTAGTGCGTATGTTCAGTCGAATCTTGTGGGCTTTGCCAATATTCTGGAGGGTTGCCGTCACTATGGGATCAAGCACTTGGTGTTTGCCTCCTCCAGTTCGGTGTACGGGGCGAACACGCGGGTTCCGTTCTCGGTCCATGACAACGTGGATCACCCCATGAGCTTTTATGCGGCTACCAAGAAGGCCAATGAGCTGATGGCCCACAGCTATGCCAACCTATTCCGGCTTCCGGTTTCGGGGCTGCGCTTCTTTACGGTGTACGGACCTTGGGGGCGCCCGGATATGGCTCTGTTCCTGTTCACCCGAGCCATGCTGGCGGGCGAGCCCATTGACGTGTTCAACCACGGGAAGATGCGCCGTGATTTCACCTATATTGACGATATCGTCGAGGGGGTCGTTCGGGTGTTGGACCGGGTGGCTGCGCCGGATCCTTCCTGGCGAGGAGATGCTCCGGATCCGAGCTGTAGTTTCGCGCCTTACCGTCTCTACAACATCGGCAACAACCAGCCGGTCGAGCTGATGGAGATGATCACCTATCTGGAGGAAGAGCTAGGGATCCAGGCGACCAAGCGATTCTTGGAGCTTCAGCCTGGTGACGTCCCCGCGACCTATGCGGATATCGATGCACTGGCAGAGGCCGTTGACTTTCGCCCTCGGACCCCTCTGCGCGAGGGCATCCGCCGTTTTGTTGCTTGGTACCGGGACTACTACAAGGTTCCAGGCTAACCCGCTGCCATGATCGAGTTTGTGGATGCTTAGGTCCAGGGGAAGGGCTCCTTGGGGAATCAAGGCTGGTGTAGGGTTCCCCGGTGATGCTGCGAGGTGGTTGGATGTTGGGTGCGCTCTTGGCAATGGCGAGTCTTGGGTGTAGCTCCCCCAAGATGCCCGAGGGGCCCCCCCCCGAGTATGAGCCGCCACGGCCTCCCCCACCAGCTCCGAGCGCTATGCCGGTGGGGTCGAAGTCCGTGTCCCCAAGGAGTCCGGGAGAGCCGTCGTTGGACGACGACTGAGTTCAACGATCTGCGAGGGCAGCTTCAGCTACTGTGCGCCCATCGGCAGCGAGGCGCTCTGGTTCAAAGGGGAGGCCCCGAGCTTCTCCAACAACCCACACGCCCTGGGTGAGCTTACCGGAGGGTTCACACTGGGGAAAGAACCCGCGTCCCTCCCTCCACAAAGCTTCCCCGCCAGCCTGCTCGGCCAGCTCGAAGGCCGGAGCCGCCGGTGCCTCGATGACAAGTGCGTCACAGCGGAGCTTGCGCTCCCGGTTTCCTTCTCGGAGCACGACACCCCCCACCCGAGAGGCTCCCTCGGCTCGGAGCAAAGAGGTTGCTTCCACCTCGAAGAACTCGGCCTTCCCCATCAAATGAGCACGCAGTGTGTGAGAGAACGGGCCCCGCCCCGCAGAGACAATCCGACGTCCGATAGCGACCCCGGAAGAGGCAAGGAGAGCTGCAGCGCGAGCGGAGAATACGCCGGGGAGATCGTTGTTCTCGAAGAGGAAACTTCCATCGTGGGCGCCGCAGGCTAGCACGAGGATCTCAGGGCGAAGCAGCTCGGCTTCGGAGGAACCCATCAGGAGCACAGCTCCTTCGTAGATGCCGGCGGCGACCCATCCTTGGAGGAGGCGTACTCCCTGGAGCGGGAAGCGACCGAAAAGCCAGTGAAGGATAGGCTGGCCGAGGGCGCGAGCACCACCACCGAGGTCCAAAGCATCGTCGACCAGAACCACCTGGAGACCATGGGTTGCGAGGGTGGAAGCGGCGGCGATCCCGGAGGGGCCACCGCCGATCACCAAGGCATCGATGGAGGAGGCACGGCCCCGGGCTTCGGGGGCGGGGCGTTCCGGGAGGGTTCCAAGGCCTGCTACGCGCCGTGCGAAGGACTGCATCAAGGAGGATAGCCCGGGGACACCTGCGAGGAGGTGGTGGTGGTCGATCCCGTTAGGAAAGAACCAGTCGGTGACCCGGAGCAGATCGGTGGTGCGGGTTCCTAGTACATTCTGAGTTTCTACTCGTGTACCCTCGGTGACGGGGTGGAGGCAGGTCATCACGTTGGGAACCCCGTCAACGCGCATCAGGCAGCCGTCGCAGCCGCCGCGCATGCACCAGGGACCGCGAGGGCGATGGAGTTTGGGGCTACGTGCGAGGATCAACCGGTCGGAAGCTACCAGCGCTTGGGCCAGCGGCTCTCCTTGCTCTGCTTGCAAGGGCTCACCGTCAAGGGTGAACGTGACCGGATGTCGGAGAGAATCCGTGCGAGAGGCAGGCATTGGTTGGGGAGGCTAATCGAAGTCTGGTAGCCTCGCCGCCATGAAGAAATACAGGTGCCTTGTCTGCAACTATATCTACGACCCCGCCCAGGGCGACCCGGCCTCTGGGGTTGCCCCGGGAACCCTCTTCGAATCGCTCCCGGAAGATTGGACCTGTCCCGACTGTGGCGCCAGCAAGGCAGATTTCGAGCCGATGGATGATTTAAGGCTCGCACCCTCGGGGCATCGCTCGGGCGAGCTCTTTGACTGAGATGTCCTCCGAGGCCGGATCCAGCTCCACATCTCCTAGCCGTCGCACCCGTAGCTTCCGAAGCACTTGGCTCATTGCCTTCACGGAGTTGTCTTCCTGCTCGTGGCCAGGCTCCAGGATGCTCCGGGTCTCGACCTCAAGGATCTTGTCTGGCATGGCTACCAGCACCCGTGCCACTACGGAGCGGTTACATCCGTCCCATATGGCCCACTGGGAAAGCGCAGGGCGATCCGCGACCTCTCCTAGGGATGTCTTCACCACCTTCCCCCTCGGTGCCACCCCCTGCAGCTTGCTTGCCAGTGCTTGCAGCTCTCCCTTTCCGGCTCCCTTATATCTATGCTCCAGGATTCGGATCGTCACCGGTGTTGCCAGTGTCGTTGTCTTGCCCTCCGCCACCAGAACCCCTCTCCGCTCCGTGCATCCGCGATCCAGGCATTCGGAGCGCCGCTCCCCCTCGGGGACTCCCTTCAGCGATGTGGAGAAACCCAGCCTGGCGAAGGTGTAGGCGGGGGGCTTTGCGGCGTCCGCACTGCTCATCAGCGCCGACAGGCCCAGCGCGGCGCCCAACCACAGGACTTGATGCTTCATGGCCATCCCACCTTCGCTTACGTGAGCGTCGATGGCCCAATTTTCGAAGTGGGTGGAGCCTCCTGCGGTTGGTTCAGCGAACCCTTCCCTGAATTTCGGCACGCAGTCGGGCCAGCTCCTGACGGAGTGGCACAATGAAGTCAGTGCTGATGGTCATTTTTTTTCCCTGCATGGCTCGGGCGGCATGCCACTTGGAGAGGCCCAAACGAGATGCTGCATCGACGAAGCGCTTGGCCTTCGAGCCCCCGCGGCCGGTGAGCGCTTTGAGGCGGCCGAAGGGGGAGCAGACCAGCTCTAGCTCCTCCTTGGAAAGGTTGCCGAGCAGTACCTCATCCTGAAGATGTTTGCGAATGATCTGCCCCTCGCGGCGCACCAGCAGGATGACGATGATGCCGAAGGCGAAGAGGAAGAAGAACCAGAAGATGAGCATGATGAGGAAGATGGCCCCGCTGTTGAGCCACCCGCTCAGCACGGCGGTGCCGTTCCAGATCGCATGAAGGCCCACGGCGAGACAGTAGCCGCCGACCGGGGCGAAGAACTTGAGGGCGCTGCTGTTCGTTTCCCGGGCGATACCCACGCCGAGCCCGATCATCGATGTATAGAGGGGGTGACCCCAAGGAGCCAGAACTCCCCGGAGGAAGACGACGACGCCTAGGGCTTCCAAACCACCCCCCTGGAGCGCCCTTCCATAGTAGAGTACATTCTCTGTAGCAGCGAAGCCGAGGGCGACGAAGGTGGCGTAGATCACGCCGTCTACCACACCGTCGAACTCACGCCTCAGGAAGATCAACATTCCTAGGACGAAGATCCCCTTGGTGGCCTCCTCAAAGACCGGTGCGCTGATTACGGCCCCAACGAACTCGGCTCCCTCCTTGCCGAGGATGCCCAAGGCGATCTCCCCGTTGATGGTGTTGATCCAACCGGAGAAGCCGCAGGCGGTAATGGCCCCCCAGAGGAACGCCATCGCCAGGGCCCACCAGGGCTCCGGATCGTAGCGATCCACAATGACGGGCACCCACAGGTACACGAAGCAGGCTGGGAACGCGATCGCGGCCCCGATGGTCATGTGGACCAGCATCGAGAAAGGATCCTTCGCGCTAAAGAGAGGCAGCATCAGGAACAGGAGCAAGAGCAGCCCGCCCACCAGGATCCCCAGGGACCACAGGATGGCGCCCAGAATCCGCATTGTTCGGTCCATGCTACGTACAGGAGCTTCCATAGACCCCAGTAGAGCGAAAAAGACCCCACTCGGCCACCCTCAGGAGGGGCTCGACGAAAGCCTTGCAGGGCTGGGTTGGTTTCGCTAAGGTGCCTTCCACCGCAAGCGCCACTAGCTCAGCTGGATAGAGCGTCGGCCTCCGGAGCCGAAGGCCACACGTTCGAATCGTGTGTGGCGCGCCCCCAACAAACAAAAATCAGCAGCAGGTCACGCAGCTGCCCCCGCGTCTCTCGATGCCCCCACCGTCCTGTTGGGAGACGCCAAGGGGATGCTCTCCTCAAGCCCAGCGATTCCTCATCTCTGGTTTGAACCCAAGCAAGTCCGGTAGGTACCCATCTGCCTTGGTGCTGTGGTTCAAGGTTTTGGTGCTTCATACACCCCAATGCAACGCACCTCTCGTCAAACTTCTTGGCGATCGGGGCGCAGTTTTTGTTCTCTCATTGCTCAGGATGCACACAGGCTGAGCGAGCAGTTCCAAGAAAAGCGGCCGGGAAATCCAGAGCCACTTTGGGGATTTGAACCCCAGACCTACGGTTTACGAAACCGTTGCTCTACCCCTGAGCTAAAGTGGCAAAAAGTGAGCGGCTACTTTGCATAAGTCAGGGGTCTGAGCAAGGATATTTTTTTCCGTAGGGCGTGGGGTGGGAGAGGTTGAGGTAAGATAGGAGAATGCGGGTGCCTGAACGTTGCCACACGAGGGTAGTGCCGTGATCTCGAACCCACCGTCTGTGGCTCCGTCCGAAATGCTTGGGGGACGCTTCCAGATCGAGCGTGAGGTGGGTCGTGGTGCGGTTGGGGTTGTGTACCGAGCCTACGACAGCGTCACCTGCCGGTACGTGGCGCTGAAGCTGATTGCACACCGAGGGAGCGACGATGGAGACGAGCTGAGGTTCCATCGGGAAGGGCAAGTGCTCTCTGAGCTGAATCATCCGAACATTGTTCACGTAGTGGCTTTCGGATCGCTGGCGGACCGAACGCCTTACATCGCCATGGAGTGGCTCGACGGGGAGGATCTGGCAGTAAGGCAACGGAGGGCGCCACTGACTCCTGCAGAGGCGGTGGAAGTAGCCCGGCAGGTGGCGTTGGCACTGGGCGCTGCACATCGGGCAGGGATCGTCCACCGGGACGTGAAGCCGACCAACCTCTTCGTGCTGGGGGGGCCAGGGCCACTGCGGATCAAGCTCGTCGATTTCGGAGTAGCCGCTGCGGGGGATATCAAGCTAACCAGGAGCGGGGGGATTGTCGGGACGCCGGCGTACATGGCGCCGGAGCAGGCCCGGGGCGAAGGACCGGTGGATGCCCGGGCCGACCTTTATGCCTTGGGAGCGACGCTGTTTGAGCTGGTAGCTGGGAGGCCTCCCCACGTGGGTCCGACCCCCATTGCCACGCTAGCGAGGTTGGTGACCACACCAGCGCCCCGGGTTTCCGATTTTTTCCCGGAGGTTTCGCCAGCCCTTGATGAACTGGTGGGCCGCTTGCTGGCCACCTCGCCGGAAGATCGCTACCAGACCGCCGACGAGGTGGCCGAGCGCCTTGGGGCACTGCTGCAGGAACCGTCCCTCCTGGGGGGTGCCTTCCCTGAGAACGGGCCATCTACATCCTCTCTGGCTTCTGGGTCGAGGCTAGTCACCACACTGGTGGTGCTCTCCGCCCAGGAGGGAGCCGACCGGGATGCGTCCATCGCCATGCTCCGAGCGAGGGAGGCCGATGCAGTGCCGTTGGGTAAGGACGGGATCGTAGCCCACCTTGGGGCGAGGCAGGCGCTAGGGGACGAGGCAGGCCGAGCGCTGGATCTGGCCTTGGAGCTGGCCAAAAAGGGCGGGCGCGTTGGAGTCGCTACCGGTCGAACTCAGGTACGGCTATCGCGCCCGGTAGGAGAGCTGGTGGACCGGGCCGCAGCCTTTGCCCGGGAAGCGCAGCCTGGGCAGGTGATGGCGGACGCCACCACCACGGAGCTGACACGGGGGCGCTTCGAGATCCTGCACTGGGGAGGCGGGTCGGCGCTGGTGAAGGGGGCGCTCCAACTGCGGAGGACGGAGGTGAGTGGGGGGGCCCCCTTCGTGGGCCGGGAGGCAGAGATGGCGCAGATTCTCTCTTCCTACGAGCGCTGTACGGAAGATCTCACCCCGATCCTAGTTTCCTGTGTGGGTCCGCCAGGGATTGGGAAGACTCGCCTACGCCGGGAGGCACTCACCCGTATCGTGACTACCATGACCACGCCACGGCTGGTGGTCGTTCGGTGCGAGTCCTTTGGTCGAGCTCAAGCACTAGGGGTTGCTGCAGAGGTACTCCGAGGGCTTCTAGGGCTCTCCAAGGGGTTGAGCGCTGCTGCTGCGGCTCGCGCACTGGAGATGAAAAGTGGTGATACGGTCCGGGGAGTCTACGATCCTGGACGGGAGCAGGTTGCCCGGTTGTTGGCCAACGATCCGCTGGATCCACAGCAAAATGGGCGGGATGCTCTCTGGCTCTCCATGACCGATTTGCTCGTTCGCGCCTGTTCTCAAGAGCCGGTGGCGCTCGTCCTTGAGGATGCTCAGTGGGCTGATCCAGAGAGTGTTCGGTGGATTGATCACATCCTCACCCGTGCTATCAGCAAGCCTCTCTGGGTACTGGTCTTGGCCCGGCCTTCCTTCTGGAAGGATCATCCCCGGGCCTTTGTCGGTCGTGACCACGTGCGCATTGAACTCCGGCCCATCTCCCGAAAAGCCACCCGTGCCATCGCCCAGGCAGTGCTCGGAGATCGGGGGAGAGACGAACTGCTGGAGCGCATCTCTGCCCAGGCTGCTGGCTCCCCTCTGTTCGCGGAGGAGCTGGCGCGGCTTGCAGCAACGGGCCGCGATGCCTCGAAAGCGCCGACCATTGAGGCAGCGATTCAGACTAGCATCGACGCCCTCGATGAGCCTCTGCGGGATGCGGTCCGGCGCATGAGCGTCTTCGGTTTGACAGCTTGGCCTCAGGGGCTGGCAGCCCTCGGAGTTCCCGATGCCTTGGGCGCCCTTCGCCAGCTTGCCGCCGTCGAGTTCATCGTGGAGCACGCAGAAACGCGCTTTGCTCGCACCACTGAGTGGGCTTTCAAACATGCGTTGGTGCGGGAGGTCGCCTACGCATCCATCGACCCGGCCGCCCGGGCGATGCTCCATGGTCAGGCTGCTGCTTGGCTCGAAACCATGGGTGAGGATGCTGCCGTTGTGGCTCGTCACTACGAGCTCGGTAACCAGTATGCGCAGGCAGGTATCCACTGGGAGCGTGCTGCTCGCCGTGCCCTGGCCACCAGCGCGCTCCAAGACGCGGTGACCATGGCAGAGCGCGCTTTCAGCTTCGCAGAGGGAAAGGCTGAGTCCTTCGCTCGCGCCTTGCTTCTTGACGAGGCTTACTTTCGCCTCGATCCTCGCTCTGCCGAGCGGGAAACGGCCATCCGGGCGCTGGCAGAGAACACCTACGACGAAGCGAGCGAAATCCGCGCTGAGGGAGCCAGAGTCCGCTTTGATGACGCTCGTGGGGCCGGAGAACACATCGCCGAGCGGCTCCTCCAAGTACGCCAACGAGCCGCTCACCTCGGGCTCCTCGACGAGGAGGTCAAAGATAGCGCTGCCCTTGCCTCCCGGCTTGCCTTTGCTGGCAAGCTCTCGGAGGCCGAGGCCGAGGCTGCTCACTTGCTTTCCCTCGCCGAACGCCATAGCCTCAATGCCGCTGCGGTGGAGGCCTGGCAGACCCTCGCCATCGTCCGCCAGACCCGAGGTGAATTGCTCAGTGCCCTAGAGGCTCGCCGGAATGCTGCTCGCGCGGCCTCTAGTGGTGGCCTCAAGGTCCGCGAGGCAACCCTCATCATCAATGTCGGCTTTGCTCTCACGACCATTGGTGCTCGCCAGGAGGCTCGTACTGCCATCGAGCAGGGAATCGCACTGGCCCAGTCCATCGGCAGTGCGGGGGTGCTCCAGCAGGGGCGTATGGTGCTTCTCGGTTGGGTAGCCACCTTCGGTACTGACCCTAGCCTTGATGCCCAACTCGCCGAGCCCAGGGCCGAGGCCGACGCCACCGCCGCTGGGGGCTGGATGCTTCCCGATCGTCTCACCCTTGGCGTGCTCTTCTACCGTGGCGTCGAGCTGCTCCGCTCTGGCGGTGGGGCGGAAGCTTCCCGCGCTCGGGCTCTCCTCTGCAAGGCGGCGGAGGCTTATCGCAGTACCGGTATGCGCGACATCCTTCCGGTAGCTCTCGGTGAGTGGTCCGAGGCGGAGCGTCGCTGCGGCGACCCGGAGCGTGCGGCCTCCCTGGCTTATGAGGCCGCCGAGCTTCTGGAGGCCGGTGCTCCCAGCCTCCTCAACGAGGCCCCCGTCTTCTTGGCTCTCCATGATGCCTTGATCGACCTCGCTCGCCCCCGTGAAGCACGGGACGCCATCGCCCGAGCCATCCCTCCCTTGCTTCGTCGCCTCCATGGCCTCGGCGGCTCCAGCTACGCTCTCGCCTTCCTCACCCAGCTCCCTGCCAATGCCTCGTTGCTGGCCAACGCCGAAGCCTACGGGCTCCTACCTCCCGAGATTGAGGGCCTCCTGGAGCGAGCTTCTCTCTGATAAGACCTTCCCCCATGACCCCCGAGGACATCAAGGCACTCCGCAGCGAGCTGAAATGCACCGCACGGGAGCTAGCCAACGCCCTGGGTATCGAGCAATCTACGGTTCTCGCCTGGGAGGCCGGCGAGCTATTTCCTACCAAGAAATTCTGCGACCAGATGGAAGCGCTCCGTGCCAGGGGCCCCGGAGCCATCCCTCGTAAGGCCAAGGGGGCTCAAGTTTCCCCCATGAAGGTCATGTCCGACCCTTCCCTCTGGGAGCTGTTTCGCAAGCTCATTGCCCATAAAAAGCTCCGTGATGAGGTCACCAAGCTGGCTGCTGCCTACCCCGATCCGGTCGAGGAGGGGGAGAGTTCGAAGTGACCTATCCGGGCGTTTCATCGAGGCTCCGTGGTAGGGTGCTGCGATGAGCTTCGCAACGGCGCTGGCTCTGCTGGTTGGGGCACTGGTGGCGGCTCCTTGGGTGGCCCATCTGCTCCGCCGCCGGAAAACCGAGCGGGTGATCTTCCCACCGGCGCGCTTGGTTCTGACCGCTCAGCCAGTGGCCCGGCAGCGTGCTCGCTTGGAGGATCGGGGGCTCTTCGGGGTCCGAGCACTGGCAGTGCTAGCACTGGCTGTCTTGGGGGCGACCCCCTTCGTGAGCTGCTCGCGACTATCGGTGGGGCGCAAGAGCGGGGGCTCCGTTGCCCTGGCACTGGTGGTGGATGACTCCCTGAGCATGCAAGCACGACTCGACTCCACGACCCGCTTTGGCCGGGCCAAGGAGGGGGCACGGCAAGTGCTTGGCTCGCTTCGGGAAGGGGATGTGGTGGCCCTCGTGGGGGCAGGCGCTCCCCCCCGGGTGCTGCTGGCTGCTACCTCCGATCTGGCCACGGTTCGTACAGCTATCGATGCCTTGCGCCCTGGGGATCGCAGCACCGATCTGGATGGCGCTTTGGCGATAGCCGCCTCTATCCTTCGGGGGTTGCCTCATCCAGATCGCCGAGTGGTCCTCCTCAGCGACCTGGCGGATGGCTCTGGCAGCGACGCTCCTCTCGGGGTCAACCTGGATATCCCGGTGTGGGTTCCTCTGGAAGAGCTCCGGGGGCGCGTTCCAGACTGTGCTGTCCTCCGGGCTACCCGTAGGGGCGTGCAGCTCCAAGCGGAGGTGGCTTGCAGTCATGAACAAGACGCTACAGGGCGCTCTCTCCAGGTGCTCGCGGCAGGCAAGGTGCTGGCGAGCGCAGCCCTGGAAACGCGACGGCGCCAGTCGGTGGTCCTCGGGTTGCCCGAGGAGACAACAAGTGCCCTGGTGGCTCGTTTGACAGGCCAAGATCCCATCTCCAGCGATGATGAAGCACCAGTGACTGCGGTTTCTACGGCCCTCCAGGTGGCGGTGGTTAGCGACCTCACGGAGTCTGCCCTAGCTACCGGCGGTCCTCCTCCGGTGGAGCAGGCCCTTGCCGCTCTCGACGAGGGAATCGTCATCCGTCCGCTCCCTGTGGTCCCCGACGATGCTGAGGCCCTGACCCCCTTCTCCCTCGTCGTCCTCGATGACCCGCCGGGGCTTACTCCGGAGGCTCGCGCGGCTTTCCGGTCCTGGTTGGAGCGTGGCGGCGTCGGTCTGCTGTGGCTGGGCCCCCGAGCGGGAGGGGCTATCCTCGGAGCCTCCTTCGAGCCCTTCCTGCTAGGTCCGGTTCGTTGGGTCCAGGACGCACCCCCTGGGGCCGATCCCACCTCGGTGCAGGCCCTTGGGGAGGTGAGCGAGGGGCTGCTTTCCCTCGCT
>JANWXX010000310.1 GCA_025057345.1 Polyangiaceae bacterium
CAGCGCCCCCTATGCTTGCCGTGTCCGCCACCGTCAGCGCGCCTATGAGCAGGCCAACAGAAGAAGCTCCCTCCGCAAGCACGCCGCTGGTTAGCTCCTCCTCGGCTGCAGTACCTCCCAAGACCGTTCCACGACCGCAGCGCCCTGGAATCAGGAAAATCCCTACGGATGTCCAAGACGAACGTCGTTAGGCTTGCTACGCTAGCACTTCTCCTGATGATCCTTGCACCGACGGCGCAAGGGGCTCCTTCTGCCGCAGAGAAGGCGGAGGCAGAAGCACTCTTCCAGGAGGCCAAGAAGCTGATGAGCCAGAAGCGCTTCGCCGAAGCATGCCAGAAGTTCGAGGCCAGCCAGCGGTTGGATCCAGCGGGAGGAACGCTCCTCAATCTGGCACTTTGTCACGAGGCCGAGGGAAAGCTGGCGACCGCTTGGGTCGAGTTTGGTGATGCACTCGCTCAAGCGAAGCAAGACAAGAAGAACGACCGGGTCAAGATCGCCCGGGAGCACTTGGAGAAGCTCGAACCCAGACTGCCGAGGTTGGTGATCAGGCTTACGGGAGCAGCACCGCCAGGGCTGGTGGTGGAGCGTGATGGGGTACAGATGAGCAGCGCGAGTTTTGGAACACCAATCCCGGTGGATCCGGGCGAGCGGAGGGTCCGGGCGACTGCGCCTGGATTCCAACCCCTGGAGGAGCGTATCTCGCTGGGTGAGGGAGAAACCAAGACACTCACGCTACCGTCCCTCTCTCCCAAGTCTCGGCCGGAGGTTCCTGTTGCCTCGTCCTCGTCCTCGACCCCTCTCCCACCTCCCCCCCCCTCCCATCGGAAGACCTTGGCCTATGCTGTGGGTGGGGTGGGAGCGGCTTCCCTGGTGGTTGGGGCCTTTTTCGGGTTTCGGACGTTGAGCAAGAAGAACGAGAGCGATCGGGAGTGTCCTAGCGCCACCACCTGTTCGGCCCGAGGGATCCAAGCCAACGAGCAGGCTTATATGGCTGCCACCGTGGCCAACATCGGCGTGGGGCTGGGGGTTGTGGGGCTTGGTGTAGGAGCATACCTGTTGCTTACGGCAAAGACAGAATTGACCTCCTTCTACCGTGTTGCTCCTATGGTGGGGCAGCATGGGGGGGGGCTTTGGATGCAGGGGCATTTCTAAAGAGCCTCTGGTAGCCTCTAGCCCTGTAGATGAAGCTTGGTTGCTCCCTGCTGTCGCTAGCGCGGTTGCTCACGTTCCTCGGAGTGATGTTCTCCTCTCCAATGAACTTGCCCGAGGCTCGTGCTGCGGATGAGGAGAGCACAGCAAAGATCCGCACCATCTTTCAAGATGCTCTCCAGCTTGAAGCAGGGGGAAATTACGCAGGAGCGCTGGCTAAGTTCCAGGAGGTGGCTGCCCTCAAGCGAACCCCCAATGTGCTATTCCATATCGCCTTTTGTCAGGAAAAGCTTGGCAGGCTGGTAGCTGCGGTAGGAGGTTACAGGATCACTATCCTGGAGGGGGCCAACGATCCCAAATCGGCGATGGCTGTACAAGCGGCCCAGGAGGCGCTGGCCGCCCTGGAGAAGCGTATTCCCTCGCTCACCATCCTTCGGGGTAAGGGGGCAGCAAGGGCTAAGATCACCCTGGATGGTACCGAACTAGGCGCTGCCTCCCTAGGAACCCCCCAGCAGGTGGATCCGGGCTCTCATGCCGTCGAGGCGACGCTCCAGGGGAAGGTACCCTTCAAGGAGGAGGTGAATCTTGAGGAGGGGGAGTCTAAAACGATCGAGGTTGTGCTCAAAGACAAGGATGAGGAGGGAGGAGCACCCCCTGCAAGCAGCACCAGTGGTCCAGGAAAGCTTTCTCCTTCGCGCTCGGTGATACCCTACCTAGCGTTGGGGGGGGGCGCAGGGAGCCTGGCAGCTTCTGGCCTGTTTTTTTACCTGCGCAGTGCTGCCATCTCTGACCTTGATCGCAGGTGCATCCAGAATGTGTGCCCCACGGACCTCCGAGCCACTAGCGATCATGGCAAGCGCATGACACTGTTGGGAAACATCACCCTGGGGCTTGGGGTCGTGGGTGTGAGCGTCGGGACTGTGCTTCTGCTCACCTCAAAGCCTATCGAGCCCGCAGTGCTTCAGGCCTACCCGAGATCCTTCGATGTGGTGTTCTCTCCAGGACGGGAAGGGGCAAGTGCTTCGATGGTAGGTTCTTTTTGAGCCCAAACGATTAGGAGAGTAACGACAGAAGTGGAGGACTCATGTGGGGATCCTCTGGGAAGGAGCAGGGCTCAAGTGCCATTGCCTCCTGCGGGGGCTGGGAGCAGGTTTCGACTGCCCTATCAAAACCTCGTCCCCAGGGTGGCTCCGAGGTTGGTCTGGCGGCCTTGCTGGCGGTAATCCCCGACGAAGTCGGCGGGGTTGCTTTTTCGTGTGGTTCGCTCGGGCAGGATCATCAGCGCTCCGTGGAGGTCGATGGCTACCTCCCCCTGGAAGAAGGAGAACCCGGGGCGCAGCAGCAGCCCGAGCCCCGCGGCGATCGTGTGGCGGTCACTGTCGACGAAGTTGGTGGGCCCCGTCTGCGGTGGCACCGGGGAGTGTTCGTACACGTAGCCGGACCGGAAAGATAGCTCGAAGCTGGCCTTGCGGACCGCCACGCCCTCAACGCCAAGCCGGGGGGTCACCCGGTCCTGGAAGCCCGGGTCGCGTACTACGGTAGGCTTCGGGTCGGGTGGGATCGCCAGGGGAAGCCCCTGCAGGTCGACTTCGAGGTGAGCGATCGATCGAGAGGTGGCACTCTGGTAGGCAGACCACTGGGTCCAGACGAAATCGACGTTCGCTCGCAGCGACGGTGAGAGCCTTACGCTCGAACCTAGCGCTACCTGGCGGGGGTGGAAGGCGTCAAAGCTCTTGCTCGATAGACCGTAGCGCACCGGTACCCGGAGGTTCCCTATGCCTGGATCGACCTCGCCATTGATATCCGCGTCGAGCTGGAGATCCAGCTTAGACTCTCCCCGGTACGTCCATCCCAGGGAGAGGCGCTCGTCTGGCTCGATCCGTATACCTAGGAGCGGGATCCGCACGGTGGTGAGATCGGCATCGACCCGGTGCCGGAGCTGGGAGTCGTAGGGCTCCTTGAGGTTGGCGGTACCGGAGATGCCGAACTCACCGCGGGTCGAGGAGAGGAAGGCCACGCCGCCTCCCAACGCCAGCCATGGAACAGGGCGTACCGCCAACGTAGCGGCGATAAAGAGGATCTGGGCCCGGTTGTCGTAGAGCTCCCACCGGGGGATTTCTTGGCGCAACGTTCGAACCCGGGAGATCCGCTCGTCAGGAAGGTGAACCCCTAGGCCGAAGGCGAAGGGGGTCCGCGCCACCACCCCCGGTGCCACCACACCGAAGTTGAGCCCACGCACCGGGTCTACATGGTTGTCTTTGCCGTTGATCAGGAGTCGCTGATTGACCCGGAGGTACCCGATGCTCAGCTCCAGCCTCCGCGCCAAAGCTAGCCCCGCCGGATTGTAGAACACCGCGCTTGCGGAGGTTGTATCTGCGGTGACCGCCCCCCCCAGGGCGGTTTCCCGGCTGCTGAAGCCGTAGGTTCCCAGGGGGCTCGCCTCTGCGGATCTTACCGCTGTTACGGCTAGCAGTCCGAACGTCCACCTAGCGCGCATCAAAACCTCACCGAGGCGACCACGCCTCCTGCTAGGAGGTATCCCCCTGCCGTTGCTTTACCTGTGCGTCCTGTCCCGGCATCTACCAGGATCCGGTGGGATCGCTTGGCTAGCCAGTGACCCTGGGCGAACAGATCGAGGGACAGGGGGATGGATCCTCGCAGCTCAAGGCCTCCCCCCAGGGTCAGTGCATGCCGCGTGTTGTCGAAGATGCGCTCGGTCCCCCGCTGCTCCGGTGTGGGAGAAGGCTCCAAGAAATAACCGGCGCGCGCCGTGGCTCCCCAGCCCTCCCGATCCACCACCGTTCGCTCGACCCCCACTCTTGGTACCGCCGTGTCATGAAACCCCGGAGGCTCCGGCTTGAGCGCCTGGCAATTGGGTTTCTCCGGTGGGCAGAGCACCGTAGGCTCTGGTGCACCAGGGTAGCTGCTCCAACGCTTGAAGGTGACGCCGACAGCGGTCTTCCACGGCCCCCGGACCCGAGCCACCTCGGCCTGTACCTGCCATGGATCGAACTGCGCCAGCCCTGCGATGTTGAAGGGCGGCACCGTGAGACTCCCTAGATCGTAGACCTCGATCCGCACCGCGAAGCGCGCCTCTAGTTGGCCGCGGTAGGTGATGCCGAGCCGGTACGAGTCACTCAAGTCGTAGGTGAAGCCTGTCAGAGGGGCGTAGGTAGCCACAAGCTGGTCATCGACCTTGGTGCCGACGGCGCCGGAGGTATCGGTGGCGACGATCACGGTGCCGGCAATGGCAGCAAGGGCGGAGAGGCCAGCCCCCAGGCGAATGCCCTTGCCAAGGTCGAACCCGAAACCAGCTTGGACGGTCACACTCTGCGCACGGTCGGTAACGAGGGGAAACTGGGGGGTTTCTGGGTAGAGGACACGTCCCCGGACAACAACGTTGGTGGGGGTGAAGAAGGAGAAACCGAGTGCAATGCGGTGCTGGAGAGCGCCGGAGAAGGGGAGGGGGAGAAGGGCGCCAATGAGGGTTCCGCGCATGGGTTCCCCGTCGAGGGCACCGGGGAGGCCGTCGCCTTGAGCGGAGAGGTGCATCAAGGCGCCCTGGACCCCGAGGGAGAAGGTACGTTCGCGGCCTAGGGAGAGGAGCGCAGGGTTGCCCCAGACAGCCTCGGGACCAAGGGCGGAGGCGGCTCCCGTGGCTCCCAGAGCGGAGGTGCGTGCACCATGACCGAAGATATCCTGGGGAGAAGCCTGGGCATGGGCGGTTAGCAACAGCACCCCGAGCAGGATTAGGGTCGCTGGAATCGCTTGCAGAGGACAATTTCCTCGAAGGATTTGGCGGCTACCATGCAGTCGTATTGCTCCTGGGTCCACTTGGTCATGCATTCTTGCATGAGCCCCGGCTTGATCTCGGTGGCCGCCCCCCGCAGGTGCGGCTTCGACTGGGTCATGAGGGTAATCTGCCGGTCGACCACAAAGTTGCACTTCTGCTGACTGACCGTGGGGGCGTCGGGGCGGCCCTGGGGGGCAGGGATCTGCACCGAGGGGGGCAGGTTGATGATGACTGAGCCTAGCTGATAATTGTTGGAAGGCGGTACATGCTGCTTCTTTTTTTCACAGGCACCAAGCACCAACATCATGGTGGTCAGCACTAGGGTGGCCGTCATGGCTCTTTGTGAGCGGTGCATCGTGGTCAATTCCTTGGGGGTGCGGACGCGGATGCAGCAGGTGGCATATCTTCCCAGGGTTTGGCTCCCTTGGGTTTGCCCTCCATGAGCCAAGCCCAGAAGTGATCGGCCCACATACGGCCGCCCTTCGGGGTAGGATGAATCTTGTCCGCCATCCTGGGGATTTGGCTGGCAATCTCCTCCGGGTCGTGAATCCTGCAGGGGGGGGCTTCCCGCTTCATGATCTGACGGAAGCCGGTTTCCTTGTCGGTCCAGCGGGGGGGCAGCGCCCAGATACAGGACGACTGGGAGATGAGCCGGGTCAGGTTTCTGGCCGCGTGAGCGTGATCTTCCGGCACTGGCATGGCCATCTCGTTGGATCCAATGGTCAGGATGATCAGTGCCGGCTTCAGAGTCTTCACCTTGTCTTCCAGGTTGATCTGTCTGGGGAGGGTGGTGGTGTAGCCGCTCGTCTGGGCGATGGAGATGTATTTGGCGCCCAGCTCCTCGAAGCGTGGCTTGAGTGCCTGAGCGAATCCGGCTCCTACGAAGGAGTCCCCCACGTGGAGCACCACCGGCTTCTTCTCCTCCCTGGCCTTGTCATCCCTGGCTTTGTCTGCGAGCGCTGGCACCGCCAGCAACCCGAGGGCGCCCACCACCAGCAGCCCGCTGCTGCTTCTCTGCATGGTTCCCATGGTAACGTACTGCCCTGGAGCATCCGCAATCTTTTGCGAACCGCATTGTACCAAGAGGGATTCCCTCCCACCGGAAACCGCTCTATGCCTGGCCCGTGATTTCGCTTCCCTCGCTTCTGGAGCTAGCGTTCTTCTTGGCTCCGCTGCTTGGGGCTGCACCGCCACGCTCGGGCTATGAGCCCCCCCCAGATCCGGGGCCGGACCCCGCCT
>JANWXX010000311.1 GCA_025057345.1 Polyangiaceae bacterium
AACTTGGCGGCTTGGTGGGCTCGGGTAAGTGAGCGTCCGTCCTGGCGCCGGGTAACGGGGAAGTGAAACCTGCTCAGGTATTGCTCTTGGGCGCCGTAATGTGATGGCGGCGCAAGTACATGCGCACATGCGCCCGCTCAATGTCGGCGCGGCGCGCCATCTCGGAGATGTTGCCACCCGTCTCTTGGTAAAGCCGAGAGAAGTATTCGTATTCGAAGCGATTGAGTACTTCCTGCTTGGCGTCGCGAAACGTAGACGCGGGGCCCTCATGGTTGGCAGGAGGCGGGGTGGGGAGCACAAGAGTGCTGAGATGGGCGTCGACCTCGATAGGTCCTCCCTCGTCGGCTAGCGCTAGGGCAGCAGATACTGCGTTGCGGAGCTCACGAACGTTGCCGGGCCAGTCATAGCGTTGAAGGCGGGCAATGGCGGCAGGTGGAACACGCTCAAAGGCGTCGGGCGCGCCGAGGTCGGCGAGCATGTTGCGGACAAGGTGAGGAATGTCATCAAGGCGAGCACGGAGGGGAGGTAGATCGACTCTCACCTCAGCGACACGGAAGAACAGATCGCTACGGAAGAGCCCTTCGTTGACCTCGCGGGCGAGGTCGCGGCGGGTAGCAGCGACGACGCGAACGTTGATGGGGCGATAGGTGTTGCTGCCGACAGCTTTGACGCGGCGTTCTGCGAGGATGCGGAGTAGCTTGGGCTGGAGGTCGATCGGGAGCTCTCCGAGTTCATCCAGGAAGATGGTGCCGCCGTCGGCCTCGATGAAGGGGGAGATGCGGCGGTCAATGGCGCCGGTGAAGGCGCCTTTCTCATGACCAAAAAGAGTAGCTTCCGCAAGGCTTGGGGGGATGGCGCCACAATCCACGATGACAATGGGGCCAGAGGCGCGGGGAGAAGCCTGGTGGATGGCACGAGCCACAAGTTCTTTGCCGGTGCCGGTTTCCCCGCCAATGAGCACGGTGAGTTCAGTGGTGGCGACACGGCGTAGGCGGTCGAAGAGGGCTCGCATGGCGGGCGTTTCTCCGACGAGGGGACCAAAGCGTCCAACCTGGGCGATGGGGACTGGCTCGCGGGCAGCAGGCTCGAAAATCACCTCGGTGGCGGCAACGCGGAAAGTCGTGCGGTGGGTGAGGTAAACCTCGCCGATCCGGACACCTCCAAGGAAAGTACCATTTTTGCTGCCTTTGTCGCGGAGGCGGACTCCCTGTTCGGTGGCGATCAGCTCGGCGTGAACAGAGGAAACCCGGGGATCGTCGAGGACGAGTTGACAGTCTCCATGACGCCCGAGCAGAACCGGCTCGGGCCCGATGATGAGCCGCTTGGCCGGGTTGCCAGGAAGGAAGACGGCCCCTCGAAGCATCTCCAGACGAGGAGCCGTCGCAATGGTGGCTTCCTCCGGGGGGATCTGGGAAGGTACTTTCTTCATCGAGTCACACTATCCTACCAAAGGTGAGGGTCGGCTAAGGTGATGAACTGTTGCCGCGCTGTGCCGTTGCATCCTCGTAAAAATCTCAGGAAGCTGGTCGAATCATGAGTCGACATCTCCCTCTGTGGGGTTTTCTGCCGTTTCCTTCGAAGGAGCGTTGTGCGTGGGAGGTTGCCTGATGCTGCGGGTCGGGCTCGTATCAGCTGCTGAGGAGAAAGCTCGCAGGGTATTGGAGGTGGGTCTGGAAGGAGCCCTCCAGGAGTCGTGTCGGGCCAGGCTCTGGACATCCTATGCGGCGCTGGTGGATGCGTTGATGGATGGAGAAGAGGAGGTGGCGTGGCTCCCACCGGTGGCGTATTTGCGAGCCCGCAAGAGGGGGCCGGTGACGCTCCTGGCGACGGTTGAGCGGGGCGGTAAGGGGAGCTATGGTTGCGTGTTGCTGGGGCGTGCGGGGGTGGTCAATCGTATAGAGGCCGCAGAAGGGAAGCGAGCCGTCTGGGTCGACCCCTGGTCGGCTGCCGGGTACATTGTTCCGAGAGCACTGATTCGTGCTGCCGGATACAACCCGGATGCCTTCTTTTCTGCCCAAAGTTTTGCTGGCAGTTACGCCTCCTTGCTCTCGATGCTCACCTATGAGCAAGCAGAGGTCGGTGCTTGCTACTGTCGCCTCGACGAGCAAGGACAACCAGAGGATGGCCCCTGGTTCGGTCGGGAGGATTTCTCCCTGCTGGCACATAGTAGCCCCATTCCAGGGGATACGCTTTGTGCAGGGCCAGCGCTCTCCCACGAACGCCTAGCGCACCTGAAGACGGTGCTCACCGGCAAGCTTCCGCCACCTGCGCTCCTAGTGGTACTTCAGGCAACTGCGCTGCGTCCTCCGGACCAGGGAGCTTACGACGACTTTGAAGCGAAGTACCTTGATCCCGCGGGGCGTCGCTGAAAATTTCGAAGCTTCCCTATCTCTGCTCTAGATGGCGAGGATGCGTGTGGACCTGGCGGGATTGTTGCTGCTACTCGGATGGGTTGGGTGCTCCTCCAAACCGACAAACCTTCTTGGAGAGGGCTCCCTGGGGAGCGCAGGCATGCCGGTCGCTGTTGCATCGGTACAGGAGCGCGAACCTTCGGCGCCAGGAGAAGAGCCAAGGGTTAGCCGCTGTCCCGAAGGGATGGTGGAGATAGAGGGGCGGTATTGCAAGGCAGTGATCCACAAATGCATTCGGGGAGGACGTACATACCAAGGAAAGGTCGATGGATCGTGGATGCCCTACTTCTGCGATGAGTATGAAGTGGGGTTCGCTCGCTGCTTGGGGGGAGAAGTCCCCCTACGGTTCTGCATGGATCGGTACGAGTACCCGAACAGGGTCGGAGAGTTGCCGCGGGTGATGGTTTCCTGGTACGAGGCAAAAGCTTTGTGTGAGGCCCAAGGGAAGCGGCTCTGCGGGGATGACGAGTGGACCCTGGCCTGTGAGGGGCCTGAGCGCCGTCCATTCGCCTACGGATGGGCTCGGGACGCTTCTGCCTGCAATATCGATCGGCCCTGGATCGCTCCCGATGATCGTGCCCTTGCCTCACGGAACCCAGAGAGGATCGCTGCGGAAATTGAGCGACTGTCCCAGCGTGTTCCCTCGGGCTCCATGCCCCGCTGCACCTCGCCCTACGGGGTCATGGATTTGGGCGGGAACGTGGACGAGTGGACCGTCAACGTCACGCGAGGAGGTAAACCCTTCCGCTCCATGTTCAAGGGGGGGCATTGGTGCAAGGGTGCTCGTAACCGCTGCCGTCCCTCCACGGAAAGCCACGACGAAACCACCGCTTATTACGCAGAGGGTTTCCGTTGCTGTGCGGATCTTCCTAGGTAAGTTCCTTGGATCCAGACAGGAGGGGTTGCAGAAGATTTGACGTATCATTCCCACTGAGTCACTTTCGGGTCGTGGTTCGTTCTGTCGCCGTGCTGCTAGCTGCGATGCAGCTCTCGCGCCCTGGGATTCCTAAAGCTGAGGCCCTACGCTACGCTGATGCCCTCAACCGTATGGCAGAGGAGGTGCATATCGATCCGTTGCTTGCAGTGGCCATCGTCCACTTCGAGTCGAGGTGGTATCCAACGCGAATCTCCGAAGATCGTGAGGATTACGGGTTGGGTCAGGTGAGGGCTCGCTACCTCGCTGCCTGCCGTGAAGACGAGGATCCGCTGAACGCACCAAGCGAAGCCTGTTTCGCAGCCAAGGTGGCACTTCTTGATGGTGTCACCAACCTCCAGCGCATGGGAGCAATCATCGCAGCTAACAAGGTGCTGTGCAGAGAAAAGATTGGCTCGGAGAAAGATGCGCAATGGCTCGCCGGTTACCAGGGGTACAACGCTCCAGAGAAGAATCACTGGTGCAAACCTGGGGAAAAGACTTACCAGGTACTCGCTTATCATGCAGAGCTTATGGAAAGGTTTTTTCCCAGGAGAAATCCTGCGATGAGGGCATCCGCTTCGAAGATAGCAAGTGCGTCCAAGGGTGCGCTTGCAGGGAGGCTCTCTACTCCAGGAAGCAAGGATGGAGCCATGCAGAAGCCCGTCCCAAGGAGGTCTGTCGGATACCACCGCTGATCTGGCGCAGGTACTTCGCAGGCGCCATTGGCCCTGCGTTGGCTGGTCAACCTTCCCGATCGTGGCCGTGATCAAAGCCTGGTGGCGGTTGCCAGGGAAGACCATCACGCAGCACCGTGATACCTGGTGGACCTGACACCACTCGGCCGACCTCTGTGAACCCCTGAGGACGAAGATCCTCGGATGATGTGGCCAACAAGGCGTAATCCTCACCGCCTGCGAAGGCCAGCTCGTAGGGATCTTCTCCTAGAAGAGCAGCGGCATCAAGGAGTGTGGTTCCAGCGATGTTCACCACGGCCTCGGCCTGAAAGATAAGGTGGACGTGGCTAGCAAGCGCCAGGTGCATAGCATCCTGGGCAAGGCCGTCGGACACATCAATCATGGAAGTGACCCGGGCGCCAACGGAAGCCCCCTGATCGAGCAGTGCGCAGGGGCGTCGCCAGGCAAGGATGCAGCGGAGGAGGGCACCTTCTTCCCCAACGATCCCCCGGAGCAGAGCGCGGAGCCCTGCAGCAGCGAGCCCTACAGGACCAGCAAGCCAGAGACGATGGCCTGGAACCGTGCCGGATCGGAGCGTAGGGTGAGCCGCACGGCCCAGCGCCGTGGTCGTCACGGAGAGGGAACTCCCTTGGGACAGGTTGCCTCCCACCAGCGGAACGCGAGCCGCGAAAGCAGCAAGACGTTGCCCGGTGACGAGCTGATCGAGATCTTGCTCAGAGAACCCCGGAGGGAGTGTGAGGGCAGAGAGGGTGGCGAGAGGGAGCGCTGCCATGGCTGCCAGGTCGCTCACGGCAGCCATGAAGGAGCGGTAGCCAATATCCTCAAGGGAGGCAATGGCGCGGGTGAAGTGGACCCCCTCCACGCAAGCGTCGACGGTGGCGACTAGCGGTTCGGTGGGTGGGTCGAGCACCGCTGCATCGTCACCGATCCCAACGCGGAGGAAAGGGGAGGGAGGTCCAATGATTGGCCCTAGTCCTCGAAGCCAGTCATGCTCGGATTTCAAGGGGATGCCAGGGGGAGGCGGACGACGAAGATGGTGCCCCGAGGAGCGTTGCTCTCGATGTGAACTGTACCCTCGTGGGCATCGACAATACGCTTGACGATGGAGAGGCCAAGGCCGGTCCCACCGATTTCTCGGGTGGAGGAAGAGTCAATTTGGTAGAACGCATCGAATACCTTCGTACGTTCGTGTTCTGGGATTCCAATCCCGGAGTCCGCCACGCGTACTTCGATCTGTTCGGCGGCAGGGGCCATGAGCACAAAGCCATCTTCGTCCCTTGGATTGTCCTCGATATAAGGCGCCGCTGAGAGGCGGATTACCCCCTTCGTCGGCGTGAATTTCAGCGCATTCTCCGTAAGGTTGAGGAAGACTTGGCGAAGTCGCTCAGGATCCCCAAGAACCCAAGGCAGGCTCGTTGGGGCCTCTATCTCAAGGGAGATGCCTTTCTTGCGGGCGGCAGGGAGGAGCGTGGAAACTACCTGATGGAGCACCTGATCGATGGCGATGGGAGAGCGCTTGATGGTGAGGGTGCCGCTCTCAAGTTTGGAGAGGTCGAGGAGGTTCTTGATGAGCAGCAGGAGCTGCTCGCCTTTCTCGTAGATGGTCTGGACATACTCAAGCTGCTCCCCTTCGAGGGGTCCTGCGATCCCCTCGATCAACATCTCGCTGTAGCCGATGATGGAGGTGAGAGGGGTGCGGAGCTCGTGGGACACGGTTGCCAGGAAGTTGGACTTCAGCCGATCAAGTTCTCGGAGTCGGTCATAAGCCTGTTGGAGACGGGCGTTGCGATCCTGGAGTTCACGGTAGTTCTCGCTGATCGAGGCCAAATGCATGCGGGAGGTGAGCATGGCTTTGTGGCCTGAGAAGAGGATGAGGTCCAGGCTAGAGCGCAGGTGGTTTTCCAGGGCTACGGCTCGCCCTGGAGGTAGGATAGGGAGGCGCTCCAAGAGTGAGAGGAGCAGTGCTTTGTCGGTTCGTGGGTCGACCTCCAGGAGGGCAGGCGGAACCATAGTGGGAGGGGCTTCCAGGAAGGGACCCACGATGACCTTGCCCATGCGTCGGTGGTCATAGTCCACGGAGATGATCCGGAAACGGGCTCCAGAAAAGCTCGTGAAGGTTTCTGATGGGCCTTGGGGCTGGAGCTTCTTGATTTG
>JANWXX010000312.1 GCA_025057345.1 Polyangiaceae bacterium
TACGTTCTTACTTCGCCACCCACGCCGCCCACCTCAAAGCCCAGCATGAGACCTGGAAGAAAACCTACGAAGCCTGGCGGGGAGCCAACCCCGAAAAGGCCGCTGCCCTCGACCGTGCCCTCGCCGGAGCCATCCCCGACGACCTCGACCGCAAGATCCCGCTTTTCCCCGCCGACGCCCAGATCGCTACCCGCAAGGCGAGCGAAACAGTGCTCCAAGTAGTTGCCCGAGAGGTTCCCTTCCTCATCGGTGGGAGCGCCGACCTCTATGGCTCCACCTTCAACTACATCGCTGAGAGCACGGATTTTGATCCAGAGCACCTCGCGGGCCGCAACATCCGCTTTGGTATCCGCGAGCATGCCATGGGGGCCATTCTTAATGGGATAGGGTACCACGGAGGGTTTCGCCCTAGCGGCGCTACCTTCATGGTGTTCGCGGACTACCTTCGCCCCAGCATCCGCCTCGCCGCCCTCAACAAGATGCCCGTGATCTACATCTTCACCCATGACTCTGTCGGAGTGGGGGAAGATGGGCCCACGCACCAGCCGGTGGAAACCGTGATGGGGCTGCGAGTCATCCCCGAGCTGGATGTGCTTCGGCCTGCCGATCCGGAGGAAACCGCTGGTGCTTGGGTCGCTGCTATGCAACGCACCGATGGTCCCACAGTTCTATCCCTCACCCGTCAGGCGCTTCCTATGCTCCCTGGCGACGCTCAGATGCGTCGCGACGGCGTGGCGCGGGGCGCTTACATCCTTGTCCGGGAAACCGAGGCGCTCTCCACCATCCTGATTGCTTCCGGCAGCGAAGTGCAGCATGCCGTGGCTGCTGCCCGAGAACTCGGCCCCAGTACTCGCGTCGTCTCCATGCCCTCCATGGAGCGCTTCGCTCGCCAGCCCCAGGATTATCGAGACGAGGTTCTTCCCCCCTCCTGTACCCGCCGTGTCTCCATGGAGGCTGGCGTTACCCTTGGTTGGCACCGCTGGGTCGGGGATCGGGGCATCGCTCTCGGCATCGACCGGTTCGGTGCCAGTGCCCCAGGGCATTTGGTGATAGAGAAGCTCGGGATCTCAGCCCAGCGATTCGTCGAAGCAGCACGTTCCCTTGGGTGACCCTCGCGGGCGTGACCGCCCCGCCATCCCTTGACCATCCTTCGTCGTTCGCCACTCCGCCCACGAGGCACTGGGGGAGCTATTCCGCTACCAGCCCATTGGCCGTCGCTCTGCTCCGCGACATCTGGGGACTCACGCTCCCCTAGGCCATCTCCTTTCGTCTATCAAGGAACTCCCCAGGATCAAGGCGCTTTTGTCGAAACACAAGCAGCGTCGCTTGCGCCTCCAAGCGGTTCGATCAGCGTGGGCCCCAGACCTCGCGCTGAGCCTCGTCGAGAGCCCGGTGCATCTCTCCCGGAGGAGCCCCGCCTACCTTACGCCAGACCTCCCGTCCTTCTGGATCCAAAACCACCACGCTGGGAACTGCCCCGAGCCCCTTGAAGGCTCCCCGCCCAGCGATGGAGTCTGCATCCCCCATCGCTGCGGGGAATGGCAAGTCGGCGCTATCGCGGAAGACGCGAACCAGAGGTCGGTTCTCAAGAGGTTCGAGGAAGATGGCAGCAGCGTTGATCCGGGGGGTGTGTTCCAAAAACACCTTCTTTGCGAAGCGTGCCTGGAGGAGAGAATCGTTGCCGTACGTTACCAGAAAAACCAAGAGGCTGGCACGCCCTCGGAAGGCCTCATGGGAAACCGGCCGGTCATCCAGGGACGGAAAGGAAAATTCCACCACAGGCCCCCGAGGTGGAGAAGGAGCAGGCCCGTTCACGATGGGCTTCGGGGGAGGTGAGCAGGCCACCAAGGCCAGCGGGCTCAGCAGCAGGCGACGACGGTTCAACGGGATCGAGTCAATTCTACCCCAGTTGCATCCAGTTCAATCTTGGCCACGCGCCCGGTCTGCTCCTCTGCCTCTTGTTCGCAGTGGCCCTTTTGGACCTGAGGCAAGACGCGAGCCTGGACAACGGCGTGTTGCCCGGCAGCATCGCGGGGGACAAAGAAGCGGTGGTTACCCAGCTTGACGTGAGCCATGGAGTGCTCATCGCCGATTTCGAGCCAGCAGCCCTTGGATTTGCAAACCGCCGTGACGCGCCCCTCGGTCCGGATGGTTTTCTCCGCGTAGCGCTCGGGGGATTGGAGAAGGGTAGCAAGGGGGACAAGCTCAACGTCTTGGGAAACACCCTCACCGTAGACCTTCTTTTCTGCAGCGGGAGTTGTCTGGGCGGCAGGGATCGCCCGAGCGGAGGGAGCCTGGGCGGGGTCCGGGGATGGGCGAGTGGTTTCGCAGCCGACGAGGGGAGCGGAAGCGAGGAGGAGGAAACCAAGAGAGCGCATGGGGGACACTTCCGGGTTTATCGCCGCAAAAGGGGCTCGTCAAAGGGCGCGGGTGGAACTAGCGTGGCGCCCCCGTGACGTATCGAACCAAGACCCGCTCAGCGGGAGCCTACTGGCTGGCCGCATTCTGTGCTCTAGGTGCCATGTTTCTAGGGGAGCGTTCCGCCACTGCGCTGGGGGTGGACATAGGCGTCGAGGGAGGAGCCGGAACCCGCTCGAACTCGTCCTGGGGGCCCTTTGTGGGAGCTCACCTGGAGTTTCGCCCTATCGCTGGGCTCCGGGTAGGCGGCTACTTCAGCGATACCTTCGTGAAGCCAGAGGACGGGCGCCCTACGCGATCGCACATCTCCTACGTGAGCATGGGAGGTCGGCTGCGCTACCTGCACCAAGTGATGCCCAAGCTGGGCGTCTTTGCCACCGCGGGTCTGGGCTACGTGTTCTCCAATTACCCGGGCTACGAGGCGGCCCCCCAGGGGATTGTCAATCCTACCGTGACCCAGCAACTCGGAAAGATCGATGTGCGCAACGGAAGCTTTCTGGAGGCACCGATCGGCGCAGGGGTGGCCTACACCGCCTTCGCACACACCAATCTCTCCCTTTCGCTCATCTGGCGTCCTGGATTCTCCTTCAAGGGCGCGGCCTATGAAGAGGAAGGCTCCTACCCTAAACCGACCCAAGGTTTCTCCGGATCGTTGGGATTGAGCTTCTTCTTCTGAGCCGGTGCAGCCGCCCTACCAGCTCGAACTTGGTCCGGATGTAGCTTATGTTCAGCGGCTCAGTGCGTCTCCGACCCGAGGGGTGAGCAGCCGATCGGCCCTTGCTCCGGGGCTGCTGGGACGAGCCACGCTGCTATCGTGGCTCACCGTAGGGTTCCGCTATAACCGGAGCTTCCATACCATCGACCTAAGCTCGGGGGCCCTAGGGACGAGCGCTCCGAAGCTGCAGGCGGCATCCGACCTCCAGGTAACGACGCTTCAAGGGGCTCTCCAGCCAACGTGGCAAGTACGACCTTCCCTTCGACTGTACGCATCGCTGGGGATGGGCTGGGGGAGCGTAATGGCACCGGCGATCCGGCTGCAGGGGGCGACACCTTCGACCATCCGGCAGCGGAGAGGTGTCTTTGTGGAGGCCCCCTTGGGGCTTGGGATCACCTGGTGGATACTGCCTCGATGGCTCTCGGTGACTTATGAGGCGAGCTATGCGACGGCCTTCGGTTCCAGTGGCGATGCCTACACGCCGGATACCTACGTGAACCTGGCAGGTCAGAATGCAACGGCCAGCCCAATGCCGTCCTTCCTGGGGAGCGGGTACCATCACTTCACCGTCGCCTTGACCATTTAGATCGAGCACAACAGGAGTGATGCGCTACGCTCCACAGGCCACGAGGAGGGGAAAACAGCCCGGATCGAGATGGCTAAAGCCGCGGCCATGGCTGCTCCTTCTGTTGTTTTCCGGGATAGGAACTGCTGCCTGGGCATCGGACCTCCCGGGAGTGCTGCCTCGATAGCTGCGTCTGCGGTGGTAAAGCTGCGCGACCGGCGGATCTTTGAGGTCCGAGCACGTCGTGGAGAGGTGAGCCCAGAGGAGCGGGCAAAGAAAGCATCCAATTCTTGCGGGTGCTGTTCCAGGGATATGCAGAGGGGACGAGCCAGTCCCAGTGGATCCCGGCAGACTTGGCGGTACCAAGCGGAACGCTGGTGCAGGTGGGGGTGGTATTCCTAGCGTTGGTGGTGATCTTGCCGCTGGTGACGGGGAACGACCAGGGAACAGCAGGGCGCATGGGGTTATTGCACTGATTGCCCTAGGTCTTGGGTTCACGCCGCTAGTGGCATCCTCGATGGTGGGAGCGCTCCAGATCTTCGGCCGGAGGATCAGCCCAGGGGACAAGATCCGCCTAGGAAAGTACGAGGGCAAGGTGGTAGAGATCAACCTGCTGGAGACAAAGATCGAGGAAGTGGATGGGAAGATCACTCGGCTTCCCCATCTGCTAGGGCTGGTCAACGCTACGAAGGTCTGGCGGAGAGCGGAAGAGGTGGAGGTGTGGCTCTGCGCAGCACCGGAAGCGGACCCGAAAGAGGTGCGGGATGTGCTCGTGGAGGCCACTTCCCACGAGAAGGAGGTGAGGATCACACTCGAGCGGCTCGACCGGGACGGAGCTCTGTTCCGGATACGGGTATCCTCGACCACGCTGGCACGGGGAGAGCTGCTACTCTTGCTGGCACAAGCGCTACGGGGGAGGAAGATTCCTCTAGGACGTCTGCCGCCAAGGTGCGAGGATCCATGACATCCCTAGGGTATTTGTTGGGGCTTCTGCTGCTAGCCTACCTGGGGACGTTCCTAGTCGGGAACTGGACAATCCGGGGGTTTGGCCTTTCGTCCAACGTGGAATACGTGGTCCTCGGGTTTTTCCTGGGGCCCGTCCTCGGGATTCTTGACCGACACGCACTGACCATCTTCGACCCGCTAGCGCATTTGGCCATCGGGTGGCTGGCGCTGTTGGTGGGCCTCAACTATGGGCACAACAATGGGGTCCATGTCCGCCTGCGGAGCGGGTTGCTGGGGAGCCTGATAGCCCTGGTGACCTTCGGGCTCCTGTTTCTTGGGCTCTGGAGGCTACTTCCCTCTCTGGTACCGCTTCTCCCTCAAGAGCAGACCGTACTGGCGGCAGGGGTAGCCATCGCCTGCACCGAGACCACACATCACGCAGTGCGCTGGGTGGTGGAGCGATACCAGGCGAACGGCCCGCTCTCCCGCCTTTTTGGAGAGATGACCAACGTGGAGGACATGGTTCCCATCCTGGCTTGTGCAGTCATCTTCGCCGTCAACCCGATCCCGGATGCCCTGCTGACCCCGGTGCCTTCGGCGCTGGTGAGCCTGGGACTAGGGATCGGCATGGGTCTACTGACAACGGCGCTGTTGGGGCGTGAGTTCTGTTGGGACGAGAGCTGGCGCCTGTTGCTTGGTGCTTCCCTGTTCACCATCGGGCTCTCAGTGCAGACCGGCATGTCGCCGTTGACCACCATGTTCGTGATGGGTGTAACCCTCTCGGTATTCTCTGCGCACCGGCTAGAAATCGTCTCCATGACAGCACCGACGGAGGGAGCCGTGCTCTTGCCGGCTTTGCTGGTGGCAGGTGCCCGCCTTGACCTAACCTCCAGCAGCGTGGTTCCTATTGTTGCGCTTTTTGGGGTGCTGGGCCGCCTGGTGGTCAAACTCCTCTGCGGGGCCGGGCTCCGGTGGCTGCTCCCGGAAGCGCGGACAACCCAACCCTGGATGGGACTGAGCCTGGTGGCTGCAGGGGGCTTTGCGATGAGCGTTGGGCTCACCTTCCACCTTCGATTCCCGGGGCTCCTAGGGGATACTGTACTGGCCAGCGCGGCGGCGACCACTCTCCTCGGGGAGTTCATCGGGCCGCCGTCGCTCCGTGCCACCCTGACCCGCAGCGGTGAGATCGCTGGCCCTACCACCACACCTCCCCCGCAGGCACAACGGTCATGAGCGGAGGAAGCAGAGGAACATCTCGGACATCCTACCCCGTTATGGTGTCGGCACTTCTCCTGCTAACAGGGCTGATGTGGTTTCTTTCCCGTCGAGCCCCTGATGCCCATAGCACACTCCTGGGTGCCCTCGGCTTCTTGCTCTTGGCTGGCACGCTGGTGGGGGAACTCCTTGAGCCTCTCAAACTCCCCCACCTGACGTCATATCTTTAGGAGTTACGCACCCAGGGCCAAGTGCCTGGGAACACTGGGGTTTGCAAGGAAGGTCCGGATGGCCTCACGCACGA
>JANWXX010000313.1 GCA_025057345.1 Polyangiaceae bacterium
GGTCGGCCTGGGCTTCCGGATCGCTCGCGATTTCTACGGAGCCCGGTGAGCCGACGGCGCGTGAGCGCGTGGCCTCGTGGTGGAGCGCTCGCGTGCTCCCGGGAGTTGGGCGGTTCGGCGGGAAATCCGCCGGTATCTTCCTGGTCCGCTCCTTGCGGCATGTACCGCAGGAGGTTTCCATGCGCAGGCATCGAGCAGGTTGGATCGTCGTTTCTCTGGGGTTGCTGGGCTGTTATGTCACCCTCGGGGATGGCCAGGGGCAGGGAGGAGCAGGGGACTCCGACCCCGGAGGGTGGAATAACCCGGGGCAGGGAGGCTCTCCGGGGGGGACCGACCCCGGAGGGTGGAACAACCCGGGGCAGGGGGGCTCTCCAGGGGGGACTTCTCCGGACGATCCCGCGCGCCGTCAGGCCATCAACGACCTGGTGAATGGCTCTGGCAAGATGGCCGCTCAGCCAGCGCAGCTTCAGCAGATCCCGTGTGGCGACTGCCCTCCAGATGGGCAGGAAGGGGGGCAATTTTGCACCTACAAGCGCTACAACGAGACCCGGGTTTTCGAGGATCTCGTGGCCTTCGCGCCCAACTCGGCGACCCTCTGGCCCGGCTCTGTGGTGGTCGGTCAGGACGCAAAGCAGGGGTTGCTGACGCCGGTCGGGGTGGAGCTTGCTCCGGTGACCTTCAGCGTCTCGCTGGAGAACCTCAGCGGATCACCCACGGGGAAGATGACCTCACCGAGCCTGTCTTCCTTCCGGGAGCAAATGCTGGGGATCCTCAAGGGAGCAGGTCAGGCCAAGGCTGCTGCGCGCCTCGACTACCAGGAGGAGGTCGTGCAGAGCGAGCAGCAGCTAGGGCTCCAGCTTGGCTTCGGGGTTGGCTACAAGGGTCTCAGCGTCCAGGGCGCCTTCAACTTCTCCACCGGCACCTCGCGCACCCGGATCGTCGCCCGCTTCACCCAGACCTACTACACCGTCGACGTGGACACGCCAAAGAGCCCTGCCGATTTCTTCGGCCCCGGTGTCACCGCGGCGCAGCTCTCCTCCTTCGTCGGGAGCGACAACCCGCCTCTCTACGTCCAGTCGATCTCCTACGGACGGCAGGGGTTCTTCTTCCTGGAGACGGAGGCCACGGTCTCGGAGATCCAGGCCTCGCTCAAGGCCGCGTTCAATGCCGTCCTGGCCAGCGCGGAGGCCAGCCTGGAGACGGTCCACAAGGAGCGCCTCGCCTCTTCGAGCATGAAGGTGGTCATTCTGGGCGGCTCGGAGAACTCCGCGGTCCAGAGCATCAACGGCTACCAGGGCTTCTTGAAGACGATCAAGGAGGGAGCCGAGTACTCTCCCGAGTCTCCCGGCGTGCCCATCGCCTACAAGCTGGCTTACCTGGACAACGCGGTGGCCTCCTTCCACCTGACCAGCGAGTACACCGCGAAAGAATGCTTCAAGAACAAGGTCAAGCTGTCGGGCACGCTCACCAAGATCGTGACCATCACGGGGGATGGCGTGGGATCCAACGAGTACTTCGGGGACATCGGGATTGCCTACCCGACGACGGGTAACGGGGGGTGCAACGATTCGACCGCGGGGTACCTGGAGCTGATGAGCTATGGCCCTGGGCAGTGGTGGTCCCCTACGGGGAACTACACCAACTCGGTCAACAATGTACCCTTTGGCCCCGACAAGAAGCTCTGCATCTACGTCGATCTCGCCGAGGAAGACACCTTCTCCAACGACTACTTCAAGACGGTGTACAAGGAGGTCCCCGTTGCCTCCGGGTTCTACAAGATCCCGGTCGCCGGGAGCCAGGAGCAGGCGGAGGTGTGGGTGGAAGTCAACGTGGAGTGAGGGGAGAGGGAGGGAGGTTTGCTACTCTGAACCTCCCATGATCTTCCAGGAAGGACAGATCCTCCAAAGCGAGTACAGGCTTCTTCACAAGCGTGGCGCGAGTGGTCAGGCAGAGGTATGGCAGGCGGAGGATCGACGAGGGCGTCTGGTCGCGATCAAAGCGTTCCGTGAAGGGAACCAGGAGCGGCTGCACAGGGAGTCGGAGCTGCTCCGGAGGTTGAGGCATCCTTGCTTGCCGGACTGGATCGACTTTTTTCTCACCGAATCCGGGCCATGCACCGTCCTTGACTGGGTGCAAGGCGTCTCCCTGGAGGAGCACTTGCGAAGAGACTCGCTCTTGGAGGTCCAGAAGGAGGCCGTGCTAGTCCAGCTTGCGGAAGTTCTGGCGTACTTGCATGAACAGCGGGTGACGCACCGGGATCTGAAACCGGACAACGTGATGCTGACCCCAGAGTTCTGGTTGTCTCCACAGCAACTCGGGACGGTGAAGTTGATTGACTTGGGGATCGCCGTGGAAGCAGGGAATCGGCGACCGCTCACCATGGAGCAGCGGGTTGGGAACCCATGGCTAGCGGGTTCTCCGAGGGGCCCTGGATCCCTTCCCTACATGGCTCCGGAGATGCTGGAGATCTCGCCGGATCGGCCGGAGGAGCGTGCAGACCCACGCCTCGACATCTTCGCCTTTGGGGTGCTTGGGTGGATGCTCTTCACTGGGAAGCACCCTACCGGGCTTGCATGGGTCGAGAGCGATGCGGAGGTCTTTCGCAGGTTGTATCGGGAGACTCTGCATCGCCAGAGGCCCTGGCCAGAGGGGGTGCCGGGTCGGTTTGAGGGCATCCTCCTCCGGTGCTTGCAGATGGAGCGTGATGCACGGATCGCCGACGGGCGGGAACTCCTCACGTGGATCCAGGACTCCTTGAAGAACACGACGACTCACGAGCAGCCCGCGGGATCCTCTTCCATTCCGTCGATTCCGATTCCCGGACCTCCGGGGGAGGAGTCTGGGACGCGGAGGGCCACCCCCACGCCACAGCCTGCCCAGTTGGCTCCAGCGGAGCCCCCGGGAGCGCCGCCTCTTGCTGTCTCGCCTAGCCTTCCTGTAGCAGACCCCACATCGCAGCGGGAGGGAACCCGGGGGTCACCTTTGCCGGTGGTTCCAAGACTGTCACCAGGAGATCCACCAAGGCAAGAGCAGGAGACGCCTCCAGAATCCTCCGTAGCACCACGCGGTGTTCCTTGGTCGTGGGTGGCAGGAGGGCTTGGCATCCTGGTGCTTGCCGGGGTGGGTCTGATGGCGAAGGAAGGATGGTTGACTCCAGAGACTCCCTCCGTCAGCGCTCCTTCCCCTCCTGCGGTTTCGTCGCCGTGGAGCCTACTTACTGGGTTCCCACCCGTGGTTTCGGGAGGGGCAAGCGGAGGAGCATCGTCACCAGCTCCGGTGGCTTCAGCCCCCCGAAGGTGTCCCGGAGGTTGTGGGATCTGGGAAATTTGCCTCCAAGGACGGTGCGATCTGGCTGCGAAGTCCCGCTCCCTAGCGACGTGTCGGATCTCTCTCCCTGCTGGGCAAGGGATGGCTCCGTACTACGATGACGAGTGGCTCAAGGGGAAGCCCGTAGGGAGGCTACGGGATGGATTCAAGTTGGGGTCGGTACGCTTTCACCATGAGCGGGTGCTGCGGGTGGCCGTGAAAGGAAACGAGGATCACTACCTCTCCCCGGACGTAGTCATCTGCGATTGATCGAAGGATTATGGAGTTTGCTCCAGAGGCGCTCGCGTTGTAGCGAAGGAGGTTGCATGGCGTTTCTGGCGTTTCTCCAGGCTCACCAAAGGCCGCTGATCCAGGCAGGGATTCTCCTGGGAGCGGGGCTTGCGGTGGGGCTACTGGTGCTACCGCCAGCTCCGAAAGTGCCTGATCTGAAGGCTCCGCCGCCGGAAGTGCTGTTCCTAGGAGAGCGGCTGGAGGTGGCGAGCCCCATGGCGTCGGAGAAGGCGTTGGAGGTGGCTCGGAAGTACGTGGCTGGTGAGATGATGCTGAAGATGCCGGGGGGAGCATCCCGGGAGGTGTCGATGGCGTTGTTGGGGGCGGAGATAGACAGGGTGCGGCTGGGCCAGATGCTCCAACAGGTACGGGACCCGACCAGCGCTATGCGGCGGGGTCACCAGGGAAAAAGGGGTGCGCTGATGTTGCCCTCGCCGGTCGTGGTGAATGCTCCGCGAGCACTGTCCACGCTGCTGAAGCTCAAGGAGGAGCTAGACCGGCAGCCAGTGGACGCGCGGTTGGATCTCACCTCCCGCAAGCTGGTGCCGGAGCAACCTGGCTTCCGGGTGGATGTCTACGGGACGCTGGCTCGGGTGGATGATGCGTTCCGGCGAGGTCTGCGGGAGGTGGAGGTGATGGTGGAGGTAGTTGCACCAACAGTGTCGGCAGCGGGTCTCGGGAACGTAACCTTCGACGAGATACTGGGTTACTTCGAGACACGCTACTCGACGGTGGGAAAATACGAGGCACGGTCTTATAACCTGAGGCTTGCCGCAAGCCGTCTTGATGGCTACGTGCTGCCGCCGGGGGCAGTATTCGATTTCAACAAGGTCGTCGGTCCGCGGAACGAGGCCAACGGCTACAAGGTAGCCCCGGTGATCGCCCAGGGAGAGTTGGTGGACGGAATCGGCGGAGGCACCTGCCAGATCACCGGGACGCTTCACGGGGCTGTGTTCTTTGCGGGGCTGGACGTGGTGAGCCGGACGCCCCACACGCGCCCTAGTGGCTACATCAAGATGGGTCTGGACGCAGCGGTGGCTTATCCAACCATCAACTTCCGCTTCCGCAACAATTTCCCCTTCCCGATAGTGCTTCATGAGACGGTCAAGGACGGAGTGGTACGCGCCGAGGTACTCGGTCCCAAGCGTACCCACACGGTAACGTTCATCCGGAAGATCGAGGATGTGATCCCGTATCAAGAAGTGGAGAAGCCGGATCCAAAGCTTCCAGAAGGCAAGCGGGTGCTGAGCCAGCGGGGGGTTCCCGGTTTCAAACTCCGGCGTTATCGAATTATCCGAGAGGGCGCCTTTGCTCTACGGGAGCAGTGGAACGATACCTACCCACCCACGACTCAGATCATTCGGGTGGGCACCGGCACAAACCTGCCAGCAGATACGCCGATCCCCGAGGATGACCCTCATCCCGAGTATACGGCCGACGAATTCCTGATGGTTTCTCAGGGGCCGGGGGTTTCTTCCTCCCGCTCCGGGAAGGATATGATCGAGAGCCGAGAGGCCGGGCGTACAGGACAAGCCGGCTGGACGGAGAAGGCCGGAATGAAAATCTGGAACCCTGAACACCGCGGTGAGTCCCGGGGGGAGGATGAGGGGCAGGGGGAGGAACCCCGGAACAAGAAGGACCGGGACGAGCCGGAGGATCGAAAGAAAAAGGACCGGGGTGAGAGTGTCGACGGCCAGGGAGAGCATACCAAAAAATCTGCCAGCGATCAGGACAAGAAGAAGCGCCGCCCAAAACGATAGAAACTTCACCTTTGCCTGCTGGTTAACTCCGCCAAAGGACGCGGTGGAGCCGGAGCGGTTCGACCTTACCTTTGACCGTAACGGGGGGGAGTGCCTCGCAAGGGAAGGGGCAGGAGGAAAGACGTAGCAAGGTTGCCTCCGCGACCAAGATCTCATCCGGGCCTGCTGTAGAGCAGATCCGGCTGGTGACGTTGGTGGTATCGCCGATGGTCGCATACTGGAGGTACCCTTCCGAGCCGATATTGCCCGCGGCGACAGGGCCGGTGTTAATCCCGATGTGGATCTGGAGCGGCGGGAGCCCTCGGGAGGCGCGACGCTGGTTAAACGGAATCAGCGTCCGGAGCATCTCTACAGCGCAGTGCAGCGCCCGCTCCGGGTCATCCGGACGCGCTCGGGGGGCACCCCACACCGCCAGAAGAGCATCCCCGATGTACTTCTCGATTACCCCCTCGTAGCGCAGCACCACAGCAGATACCTGGGAGAAATACTCATTGAGGAGCGCAACGACTTCCCTCGGGGCCATCCCCGAAACCATTGCTGTGTAACCTGTGATGTCGGCGAAGAGGGCTGTCACCTCCGTATCCACGGTGGCCAGCGGCTCGCCAGAAGCAGCGATCTCTCGGGCCGTTGCCGGTGGAAAGAACCGCTCAAAGCGGCTCCGAAGCACTGCTGCCTGCTCAATCTTCCGGTAGAGTTGGGCATTCTCCAGAGCGATAGCAGCCTGGCCAGCAAAGGCAGCGACCAGCTCTAGATCATCCTCCAAGTATGCATGGTTGGTAGC
>JANWXX010000314.1 GCA_025057345.1 Polyangiaceae bacterium
CTGCTCACCAAACCCAGGGAGCACTCGGTGTGCTACAGCTAGCGTTGCCTCCGGCGTCACATCCCGAGGAGCAGGCCCGGTGCCTCCCGTGGTGAGGATCAGCGAGCAGCCCACCTCATCCGCCAACTCGATCAGCGTGCGCTCGATTCGAGGCTGCTCATCCGGAATCAGCCGCTTCTCCCCGCGCCAGGGCGAGGCAAGCGCCGAGGTCAACCAGGCCTCCAGCGCCGGCAACCCTTGATCCTCATAGACTCCGCTGGATGCGCGATCCGAGATGGATACTAGACCCAACACAAGCTCCTCGCTCATGAACCTCACTTCGTACTCTACCCGGTTCCCCCGGACAACGAGCGGAACAGTCCAAGGACGCCCTCCCCCGGAGGTTCCTTGGCCGCTCGGGGAAACCTTACGTCAAGATTGCTGTTGCAACTAAGTTGCAAACAGAGCAGAACCCAGGATATGGCAAAGCTCCACCGAAAAGGATTGCTTGGTTGGCTCATGGTACTGGTCCTCGCCTGGACGCCCGGTTGCGGAGAGGAGGACGAGAACAAGCCGGAACCCGGGGCATCGGCAGGGAGCGGGGGTTCAGGGCAGGCTGGGAACGGGGGTTCGGGGCAGGCGGGCAGCGGCGGCCTAAGCGGAGGGTTGCAACCCTTCACAACACCGGCAGACCCAGGTAACGGGGGGATCCTGGTGACGGTTTCAGGAGAGGATCTTGCGATCAACGGCTACCCGTTCATTTCTGGTACCTCAAAATCGGAAGGAGATCCTCCGGCATTTGTAGATGGTTGGGAGGTGAAGTTTAATCACTTCCTTGTGACCATCGGCTCGGTCACCCTTCACGACAACCCAGACAAGAACCCGGATGATCCCAAGGACATGGGGGCTCTGGTGGCAGAGGCCACAGGGCCTTTCGCGGTAGACTTGAGCATCGGGGGGCCCATCGTTGGCAAGAGCGGCTCGCCGGACGAGAAGACCGTAGCCATCGCCGCCTTCACGGGTCCTGCCTCCGGCGGCAAGTTCCAGACCGATCAGCGCTATGCCATCTCATACACCACCGTGGCAGCCACTGCTCAGGCACGGAATGTCAACCTGGACGCCGAGGGCCTCGTCCTCTACCAGCAGGCTATTGCCAAGGGATGGGTGATGGCGCTCCAAGGAAAGGCGACCTACAAGGGGAAGCCCCCGAAAGCAGGCTCGGTCTTCGAGAAGATGCCAAGGGAAGTGACCTTTACCCTCGGGTTCGCCAACCCTGCCAGCTACCTCAACTGCCAGAACACAGATCTTACCCCCGTCGGGGACGAGGAGTTCCCCCGGGGGGTGCAGGTGAGCGCAGGGGATAAGACGATTGCGCAGATCACTTGGCACAGCGACCATATCTTCTGGAACAAGCTCAACGTCGAGGGGACACCACTCCACTTTGACCCGATTGCCGCCGCCGCCTCCACCTACGGCAGCAAGGACGCCCCCCCCGGCGTCACCACCATGGAAGACCTCGATGCCCTTGACTTCCTCGCCTTTAAGACCCGTGACGGGGAGCCTCTCCCCTGGCGCAGTGAGGTCGAAGATTTCACTCCCCCCGAAGGCACCCTCGCCTTTGACGGGAACGGAGTGACCTTCCCGAAGAACAGTTTTGGCCACTTCCTTAGGTACTCAGCCACCAGCGGGGGCCATTTCAACGCCAACGGCGAGTGTGAAGTGGTGCTCAACTTCACGCCTTGAATGCGTGTGTCCTCCTGCCCCTCCTGATCCTCTTGAAGCTTCGAAAGGGAAGCTCCTCGGTATGCTGCCCCCCGCATCCGACAGTAGAAAAGCGAAGCGGGATGGTGCATGGGAGTCAGGTTAGCTTTTTGCCTCTTGGGCAGCGACGTCCAACGCAATCTCGATCATCTCGTGGAAAGAGGTCTGGCGCTCGTCAGGGCTAAGGTGTTCGTTGGTGCGCAGGTGATCCGAGACGGTGAGCAAAGTGAGAGCCCGGGCACCCCACTCGGAGGCGACCCCATAGAGCCCCGCTGCCTCCATTTCGACCCCAAGGATGCCCATTTTCTCCAGAACATCCAACATCTGAGGCTGAGGAGTGTAAAAAAGATCTGCCGAGAAGATGGTACCCACATGGATCTTCTTCCCCTGAGCAGCGGCGGCATCCACGGCACGGCGCGTTAGAGTAAAATCGGCCACCGCAGGGAAATCGTGGTCGAGAAACCGCATCCGGTTGACCTTCGAGTCGGTCCCTGCGCCGAATGCCACGATGACATCCCGGAGCTTTACGTCCCGGCGCACGGCGCCGCAGCTCCCCACGCGCACCAACACCTTAACGCCGAAGTCTTTGATCAGCTCCGTTGCGTAGATCGACACCGAGGGGATCCCCATCCCGTGCCCCATCACCGACACCCGTTTTCCCAGGTATATCCCGGTAAAACCAAGCATCCCTCGTACCGCGTTCACCTGTCGGATATCCTTCAGATAGCGATCAGCAATATATTTGGCCCTCAAAGGGTCTCCCGGCATCAGGACGACGTCGGCGAAGTCACCAGGGCTTGCGGAGATGTGGGGAGTTGACATGGCTTACATCGTAAGCGCCCTCTCCCCATGGTAACAGCTTCACTTCGGCCGGACTGCCAACCAGGTGAGTTTCGTCAGCCCTTGCCCCGGATCACTCCGAATCTTCCCGCCTTCCACCCGCCCCTCGGCGGCCACCGCACCCAGACCGGCCCGGTTCCCCCCCTGTGCTAGCAGATCATCCTCCAAGAACCAGAACTCCACTCGCTGCCCCTCCGACAGCCCCTGGGTTCCCACGATCTCTACGGCTGCCGGTATCGACAGCCTCGCGCCGAAGGGTGCGAGAGCCAACAACCATACTGCATGGCTCACAAAGGTTGCCTTCGCCGGAGCCACCACCGCAACCCGCAGCCTACGCCCCTCTTCACCACGGACCATGTCGTCTATGTCCAGCTCGAAGGCCGTTCCGTTGGCAAAGCTCAACGTCAAGGGTCCTGAGGTGATCGAAGATGCCGGGGTACCGTCCGGTGGTAGCACGGGACCTCCCGGTGGCAGCGCAGGGAGCTCCACTGCGGAAGACAAAAACACTTCTCGGGTGAGTACCGGTAGCTGCAGATACAAGCTCCCATGATCCGGTCTTCCATAGACTGAGAGCGCATACTCACCCGAGCGTAGCGGGGCCCCTACTTGCACTGAGAAAGTTCCATCCTCGTCGGTCGTTCCGGCAAAGCACATGATCCCACAGACTGTCACTACCTTGCCTGCTAGCGCATTCCCTTGCAGGTCCACCACGGTGCCTCCTACACGATCAACGCAGACCTGCCCTTCCTGCGGGCGACAGGCTACCCCCTGTCCTCCGGCCTCCATCTTGCTGCCTACCATCCCCTGATCCGAGGGAGCGCATCCTACAAGCATCAGCAGAAGGAGCCACCTGGGAACCACAAAGGAGAAGTCTAGGACATGGACGAGCGAAGGATGGAACTTCGTCGATCGAGAGCGCTAGGATAGCCAGATCAAGTCAACGCTCCGGCAAGGTCAAAACCCACCACCACCTACTTCCAGTTCCTCCCTCAGAGGTGGGGGCAGAGGATGCAAGGGCCCGTCGGATTAGCCTTCCTCTGGGCCGCCGCCGAGTTTCCGGTAGATGGTGCGTGTGGAGATCCCGAGGAGCTGAGCAGCCAGTGACTTGTCGCCTTTGGTATGGCGAAGGGTCTCTCGGATCATCTGCATTTCGACCTCTTGCAAGGGGGTACCCACGGGAAAGGTTAGGGTTTCGGCAGCGGGACTGTCGGCAGCGGCGATTGCATCCGGGAGGAGATCTTCGGAGATGGTATCACCGCTGCAGAGGACAACGGATCGTTCGATGCAATTCTCTAGCTCGCGGACGTTCCCTGGCCAGTGGTAGTCATGGAGCTTGCGGACTACGGAAGGGGCGAGGCGGAGCCTAGGACGGTTGTTCCGAGCGCAGTAGATCCCGAGGAAGTGGTCGCAGAGCAGAGGAATATCCTCGCGACGAGCCCGGAGTGGGGGAGCCGTGATAGCGATGACGTTGAGACGATAGAAGAGGTCTTCCCGGAAGCGTCCTCGGTCGATCTCGGCCCGTAGGTCACGGTTGGTAGCGGCGATGATGCGTACATCGGCACGTACCGTGTCGCCTCCGAGAGGCTCGAATTCGCCTTCTTGAAGTACACGGAGCAGCTTCACCTGTACTTGAGGTGGAATCTCCCCGATCTCGTCCAGGAAAAGGGTGCCTCCGGCAGCCTTGGCAAAGCGCCCTTCGCGGGAGGTTTTGGCATCCGTGAACGCCCCGCGGACATAGCCAAAGAGCTCGGCTTCCAGGATGCTCTCTGGGAGCGCCGAGCAGTTGACGGCGACAAATGGGCCTCGGGCGCGGGCGCTGTGCTCATGGATGAAGCGAGCTAGGAGTTCTTTACCAGTGCCGGTTTCACCTAGAATAAGCACAGTAGCGCTAGAGGGTGCAGCCTGAGTCGCAGTGGCCAGCACCCTTCGCAAGGTCGGGCTCTGGCCGACAATCTCCCGGTGAGAGAGGAGCTTGAGCTCGTTCTTCAGCGAGCGGTTCTCCAAGAGGAGAGCATTGCGCTCAATGGCCTTGCGGACGCTCTTGACCACCTGCATCCGCTTGAGAGGCTTCTCAATGAAGTCGTAGGCCCCTTCCCGCATTGCTTGAACTGCTACCTCGACGGTGGCATAGGCAGTCATCAGGACCACCTCGGTATCCGGGGAAACCTCTTTGATGGCACGAAGCAGCTCGATACCGGAAGTTCCGGGCATCATCAGGTCGGTGAGGACCGCCTGCACCCGGTGGCGTCGGAGCAGTTCAATCGCTGCCCGAGCACCGTCGGCGGTGTAGACCCGCATTCCCTCCCGCTGGAAAATTTTTTCAAGGGAGGCCAGGTTGGAGGGCTCATCATCGACAAGTAGGACCGCCGGGGCATCGGGGGAAGGAGCCGGAGTACTAGGCGGCGGGCTCGGAGGGGACTGCATCGAGGTCAGATCCAACGGAAGCTGCGGAGGAACGAGGGGAGATCCTGTTGGGCATCAAAGCGAACCAGGGCGGATCCAATTTCTTGGCCCTGGTCATTGAGAAGCACCGCCGGCAGTTCGGTCATGGTTGCTAGCAAGCGACGAAGCACCACGGTCTTCCGGCCCTTGAACCGGTAAGGCTTCCCATCATTCCCCGGGAAGCGCAGGTCGTATGTGAGTGTCTTGTCCCGGAGTAGGTCAAGGGCCAGGGTACCCCGGGTTGGGACATGGTCTGCAAAACCCTCCGCATGAAATTCTCCTTCCACCTCGACTAGCGGGATGCGTAGGAAGGAGGACAACCTCCGAGAGAACGCCCGGAGCGTGAAGTGCAAGGGGCGCTCTTCGCTCACACCATCGTGAAGATGGAAGCTCCCCGCCATGGTTTCCCGGAATTCAATGCCCATTGCGTGAGGCAGGGTGCCCAATCCTTCCCCTCGCTGCAAGCCCTCGTCTCTCCAAGAGCAGACGTTCACCCCGTGGTTCCCCCGGATGGGCCTTCGTACCACGTTTTGAATCAGAGATACGTATAGGTTTGAACCCGCTTGAGGGTGCCGGTCAGCGTCATTCCCTTGCTCTTGGCTTGCTCCTCCGGGGTGAGCCCAAAGATACCATCGACAGATAGCTTCGCCGGGTGTCCGTCTGCAACGCGGACGGCGAACTCACCGGTCATCGTAATAAGGACGCCCTTCATTGTACCTTTGACGGAGCGAACAACGGTGCTGAAATCGAAGAATGCCAGCTCTCCGTCACGACGCCTGAAGGTAAGCTTGGGTGGATCCACCGAGATGCTGCTCTGTCCAGCCTCCACGGCGGAGCGTAGCTGCTCCCCAAGGGCTGCCCCCAGCTCGGGAAGTTCCTCCCCGGGCTTGAGCGGTCGAGTGGGTAGCGCAGCCTCGATCTCGGAGGGTGTACCCAGATTCTTGAACTCCTCCGCCACCGCGTTCCGAGTAGGACCGAGCACCGGCTTCCCCTCGCCAGTAGCAACCACCACCTTCCCTTTCACC
>JANWXX010000315.1 GCA_025057345.1 Polyangiaceae bacterium
GCAATACTCGCCAGTGTGCAGTTCGATCTGGTCCACCCCGAGAGAGCATGCTGCATCGATCTGGGCAACGTCAGGCGCAAGGAAGAAGGAAACCCGGACGCCAGCGTCACGGAGCCTCCTGGTTGCAGTGCCCAGGAGCTCGCGGCGTGCGATCACGTCGAGGCCTCCCTCGGTAGTACGCTCCTCCCGGCGCTCGGGCACCAGAGTTACCACGTCGGGGCGCAGCTCGGCAGCGAACTGGATCATCTCGTCGGTCGCAGCGATCTCCAGGTTGAGCAGCGTGGTAACCGAGGCACGGAGCCTGCGTACATCGTCGTCGCGGATGTGGCGGCGATCTTCCCGAAGGTGGCAGGTGATGCCGTCGGCCCCTGCCAGCTCACAAACAGAAGCTGCTGTGATCGGGTCCGGGTAGGTGACGCCGCGGGCGTTCCGAAGGGTAGCGACGTGGTCAATGTTGATGTGCAGCCGGATCGACATGGGCGAGGCTCTGCTCCATTTCATTGAAGGCGTCGGCGGGAGCGTCCCCGAGGCGCCTAGCTAGGGGGATTTGGGCGCGAACCAGTGCCAGATAGAGCGGTGCCAATTCTGGCGCCAGCCTTCGGATCGTCTCCAAGTGGCGGAGTACCGCCTGAGGATCGCCCCGCCGCACAGGTCCCGTGAGCGCCGCTGGCAAACCGAGGGCCTCTACGTTGTCGGCGACGCTCCGGATCAGCGGTCCCAACAAGTGCGGAATCGCCTCTGGGCGTACGTGAGCTCGAGTCAGCAGGGTAGTTCCAGCGGCAGCCAAGGCAGCAGCCCCGTTGGCCACTAGGCCGGCAGCAGCATGGTAGGCCACGGTGTCGAGCCTGGGGAAGGTACGGGGCTTCATCCCGATGCAGCGACAGAGCTTGCGGACGCGGCGTACTGCCTCGGGATCGCCCTGGACATGCACATGCCCTCCCCGGAGCGTCGGCGGGAACCGCGGATCCGCGAAGGAGATCATCGGGTGCATCTGTGCCACACCTGCACAGATCGGGCGTAGCTCCCCCAGCACCGAGGCGTCCAGCGCACCAGCTACATGCACCACCACCGTCCCCGCCCCCACCAGCCCGCGCTCGCGCAACTCACGTACCAGGCCCCCTAGGGCCCCGTCCCGCACGGCCAATACCAGCACCGAGGAAAGGAACGGGCGAAACGGGAGCGTTGTGCGCCCAGGCCGCAGTGAGCATCGTACTCCTGCTCTCCGCAGGGCCCGCGCCAACCCTACCCCGACCTTCCCTGCCCCGATGATGGCAACCCCATCTCGCAGCACTTCCGTCACGATGCCACCCCATACAGCCCATGCTGCAGGATGTAGTCCATCACCCGAGAGGGCATAAGCTCCCGAGCGCGGGCAAGGTTGCCTCCCTGAAGCCAGGTACGTAGCTCCGTGCTAGACACCTCCGGCAGCAGAGGCTGAGGGGCTCCCGGGGCTACAACGCCACAGCGCCCGAGCACAAGTAGTGGTGCCAGTTCCGTCACCCGGTCAAAGGCATACCATTGGGGAGCATCGTGGAGGATATCCGCCCCCACCAGCAGTCGGAACGACCAACTCGGGTACCGCTCCCGAAGTGCCTCCAGGGTCCGGAGCGTCCGGCTTTCGCCCCCTAGCTCTGCCTCCACGCGAGAGACCTCCACCCCAGGGAGCCACCCAAAGGCCCGCTCACATAGGGCGAAGCGATGGGAGAAGGAAACCAGATCCTTGGCGAAGGGGTGTTGGAAGCAGGGAATCACCAGCACTGCATCTACCGGATGCACCGCTAGCGCATAGGTCACCGCCAACACATGCCCCATATGGGGCGGGTTGAAGCTGCCCCCATAGATGGCCACACGCTTGCTGATCACTTCGGCAGGACTACCACAAGATCGCACCGTCCGGCGGGTTTCCTAGCCTTCTGTGGTACCCTTCCTCCCTGTGGTGGATCCTCTGGACCCTTTCGCGCGCCACCTGGCGCAGCTCTTGTCGGTAATCGATTTGGTGGGGCGTCTTCAGCCCCCTGGTGATGAATCAGCTGCAGCCCGAGATGCCGTCTTGCTGGCTCGCACCTCCACCGGGGCGGAGCGTGCCAGTCTCTTCCAGATTGACAACGCCGACGCCAATACCAACGACCCTCTGTGGGTGATGCGATTGGCCCGCTCCTCCGTCCTGGAGGATGGCGTCGCCCCCATGGCAGCCTTCCACCCTGCCTATGTGTCTTTGCTCCTAGCCCCCTTGCAGAGCGGCGCGGTAGAGTCCCTTGGGCCCCTCTCCGGTCACGAGCCCTTCTACGCTCAACACCTCCACCACGAACCCCACCCCCCTCGCTTCGCTGCCCTCGCTCCAGTTCTCGTCGATGGCGCCCCCGTCGGTGTCCTTGAGATCGCCCGCCAGCAGGCCCCCTTCTCCCCGACCGAGCTGATCTGTCTCGAAGCCGCTTCCCGTACCGTTGCCGCTGCCGTCTACGGAACTCGCCGCGAACGCAGCATGCAGGCTATGTTCACATCTCTCCTCCCCGAGCTCCTTGATCCTGCTCGGGCCGCTACCTCCTTGCCAGCCCGCCTCCGAGATTGGATCGCCTCCCGGCGTATGGCCCCCACCGAGCGCCAAGCCATCGCCGTCGCCACCACCATCGCCGAGCTGGCTGCCGCCTCCCCAGCAGCCCTAGAGCTGGTCCAATCTGTCCTCTCCTCTACCCGCAAGGCCTTCGTCGGCCGGGAGGTCGGCGGCTGGTCGGAGGTCCATGGTGCCCTCCGTTGCTAACCTCTGGCCTCCCCTTGTGCCTCTTGGCCCCTCGGCTGCCACCGTCGAGCGGGCCCTTGGCAGCGCCCCTTACGCTGAGGTCGAGGGGCTCCTCAACTCCCTGACCCCCACCAACCCTCTCGCCTCCGCTGCCCTTGACGCAGCCCGCTTTGCTCTCGCCCTTCGCTCCGGGAGGCCTCCTGCCGACCTCGATCCTCTCGGCCTCTCCTCTCAGGAAGCCTTCGCCCGCCTTGGTGCCCCCCGTGAGGCTGCTTTTCTCCAGGTCGAACGTGCAGCTGCCCTCGTTTCCGACAAGGCATTGCTCCCTCGCGCCGACGCTCTCCTGGATGCTGTCCAGGTTTCTGCCGATGACCTCCCCCTCGCCGCTGGCCTCGCCCGGGTCCGGGGTGCCGTCGCCCGTGCACGCGCTGACCTTCGTGGCTCCCTTCTCCACCTTGAAAGGGCAAGGGTTCTTTCTGACATCAGCGGGCACCCCCGGGAAATCCTCCGCACCTCCAACACTCTAGGCACTTCCTACGCAGCGCTGGGGGTGGCGTCCCTAGCCCGGGCGTCCTTGGAACACTCTCGAGAGCTGGCTGAATTGACCGGCCAGCGCCAGTCTGCAGCCATCGCCGCCGGTCAGCTTGCAGTTCTCGCCCTCGACGCAGATCAACCACGCCTTGCCATCCGCCACCTGGAACTCCAGCGAGCCGTGTGCGAGCGCCTGGGCGACCTCCATGGCCAGGCGCGCTCTCTGTCGCTGCTGGTCGAGGCCCATGGCTGCGCTCACGAACTGGCGCAAGCTCGCGCTGCTGCCGATGCCTGCCGGAACCTGTACGTCCGCGCCCCCTCCCCTTGGACCCGCCTGCAGGCTGCCCTCGCTACGCTCTACGAGGCTGAGCTGGCTCTCGCTAGCGGGGATAACGGACGTTCCCAGGAGCTTCTCGCCTCCTGTCAGGAGGAGCGGGAAAGTCATGCCCCCACCTTCCGCGTCGTCCGGGCTCGGGGCGCCTTGGCGATCCTCTGGGGGTTCCTTCGGGACGAGGGCCCCCCAGTCCCCTTGGAGGATGCCCTCCACCATGCCTTCGCTCGCCTTTCCCGCTCTCCACGCCCCACCTGGGTCGAGCGCGCCCTTGCCCTCTCCCTGGAGCTGGCCCGCCGAGCTGGACGTTCCGATCTGGTCACCCCGTTGGCGCTCCGCTCCGCAGCATTGGTTGAACTGCGGGCAGCTGCGGCCTCTGGGGCCCTGGTCTCTCTCCGAACGCTAGCCCCAGATGCAGCCGTAGCTCGGGCCATGACGCTAGGGCGAGAACTGGTCCTGCGCGCTCGCCTCGCTCTGGGGCCCCTCGTGCCCTTCGAGGCCGAGCGCATTGAGGTCACCACCGACGGGGATCCGACCTCTCTCGACCGTGTCCTCGCTGCGTTCGACGCTCCGGATCGCCCTGGTGAGCTGGCGGATGATCTCCTGGCCACCTGCGATCACCACACCTCCCTCTCCCTTGTCGCCCGCGACCCGCTTCTGGCAGACCGCGCCTGCGACACCCTTACGTCCGCCTCCTTTGTTCGAGAGATTCACCGAACCCGAGAACAGGTGCAGGTACTCGCGGAGCCTGGGACGCTGCTGAGGTTGGGCGCCCCTTGCTAACTCGTTACCCGCTGCCTTATCCCCTACTGACCCGTGGAGATCCAGCCCGGAGACGTGGTGTTTCGAGGGCTATGGCAGTCTACGTGCAAACCGCCTCGGAGGGCTCTCCGATGCAACTCCACGACCCCTTCGAGCGCCAGATGAAAGTCACCTGTCAAGAGACGGCTCGCTTGGGGGATGGGTTTGCATTGTACTGGTTCTGGGGAGCTACTCCAGGGGAGTGCAGCCCGAGCCGCAGGCATGGTTTGCCAGCACCGATAGATGAGGCGCTTCAGGAGGATCACTTGGGAAGCCGAAGCGCACGGTCATGCCAGAGGAGCATCTCCAGTGTTCCGACATCCCGAAGAAATGGCTGATCGTGAAGACCTGGAGGGGCCAGAAACTCGGAGGCGACACCCACCTTGCGGAGCGCTGTATGGAGATTCTTGCTTACCTGGAGGTAAGGATCCGAGGTACTACTTTCCACGTGAACCGGAAGCCATGGACGCTTCCGAATAGCCTCGACGTAGCCTTCAATCTGCCGGTGACCAATTGCAGGCTGGACCACGCCAACGCTGGAGAAGACGGCAGGTTTCCTCGAAAATACCTCCAGAGCTACAAAGCCTCCGAGGGAGCAACCATCCACCCCCAAGCGCCCAGTGTCAGCCACTGGGATCTCTCGGGAAACCCGCTCTAGCAAATCGCCAGTGACAAATTCTACGAGGGAACTTAGAGCACCAGAAATATCACGGAAACTCCATACATTCGGGGTAAAAGGACAGAGGAGCACCAACCCTCCCAGGGGCTTTTGTTGGAGTTCTTCACTCAGCTCGACGGCGCGCGCATCGGTGAGATCCTTACGACGGAGAATGGAGGAGACCGGCGGTCGACGGAGCCTGGCATAGCAGGAGCCTAGTCCGTAGCGGTCCAACCAGGCGTAGGCGCCGGACTCGTGGCCTTCCTTGGCCTCACCCAGCCCATGGAAGAGGATCACGCAAGGCACTTTCTGACCTTCCAAGAGATGGGTCGGAACGAGGATCGTAGCCCGCTTAACGAAGGGCTTTTCCCCGGGAAATATCCAGTCCATGAGGCGTAGATCGGAGGGAGGAACCAGGTGCTTGGGGGCTGCCGAGGCGCGACGCGGGAGGAGCGGAGCGGCAAGAAGGGTTGCCAGAGAACGGCGAGAGATCCGCGGAGTATCCATCATCGCTGGGGGGTCTGGTCACAGGCCTTCTGACTCTGGATATCGATCCCCTGGTTGGCCGCCTCGCAGGCATCGCAATATTTCTTCCCGTCGCATCCGCAGACTCCTTGGAGCGTGCAAGTGCAGGTGAGAGGATCCGGTTTTGGCTTGCAAGTCCCGGGTTCCCCATGGCCGCAGAGACCATCCGGAAAATCACATTAAGTGCCCTTGCCACACTGAGACGACGAGAGGCACCCGGTGCTCCCTCCTGTCCCTCCGATCGCGCCCGTCCCGCCCGTCCCGCTGGCACCACCGATGCCCCCCATTGTCTCGGCTCCGCCCGAACCGCCCGAGCCACCGGTCCCTCCGGTCGCGCTGCTCCCGCCCGTCCCGCTGGCACCACCGATGCCCCCCATTGTCTCGGCTCCGCCCGAACCGCCCGAGCCACCGGTCCCT
>JANWXX010000316.1 GCA_025057345.1 Polyangiaceae bacterium
GGAGGCGAACGCCGAGAAGGAAGAGGACTGCAGCGGCAGCGAAGAAGGGAACGATGGTGATCCACGAGCCCCAGGCGCCATAGTGGAGATAGTGCTCCCCCGGGAGTGCAAGTACCTCTTTAACGTAGATGGGGTACCAGTGCATCACACCGTTACGGAGGACACCGGTGCAAAACTCGATGAAGGCGACGGTGAGGATGATGGGGTGGGTGAGAATCCGCTTCATCAAGATGAGCATGGGAACATCCCCCTCCTCACCGCTGGAAGCGTCGCCGGTGTCGAAATCCTGGTGACCAGCCTCCCCAGGCCGATCCTTGAGGAGGAAGAGCTCCAAGATAGCCATGGCCAACAGCAACGCTCCCGGAAGGAAAAAGACCCATTGGGTCTGCAGGATCTTGTGGGTGCCGGTCAGTCTGCGGGTGAAACGATCCAGCAGCCAACCGTTAACGGAGAAGGCAAAGAAGATCCCGCTGGAAATCATTGTGCCGAAGATGCCACTGAAGCCACCCCGTTCGCGGACATGGAACCAGTGGGCATTAACCTTGACGATAGCTACAGCGCCGAAGCTCTGAAAGTACATGTTGCCGCCGTAAAGCAGCGCAAAGACCAGGCGCAGGGCGCCAGGAGCGGCACCGGAGGCGATGGCGCTCGCCAGATAGAAGCCAAGGAGCAGGTTCATCACCCCGGCACCAGTGGCGGCAACCAGAAGAGCTCGCTTGCCTCCCACGCGGTCGGTAAGGGGTCCGTTCAGCAGGAAGGCGAGAGCATACACAACGGTACCGACCCCAAAAATGAAGCCGAAGTCCTCCTTGGTCATCAGGTCGCCAAGGGCGTTCTTGGAAACCGTGAGGTTGTACCTCCCCATGTAAAGGAAGGCATAGGTCAGCCCCATCGGAAACCAATTGAGGAATCGGCGGAAGCGGAAGGCTGCCGAGTGAGCGGGGGGGGGAAGGGGAGAGGCGGCGGTGGGGATCGCCATGACCGCACGGTAATGGACCCCCTACGGGGTTGTCTGTAGCGATTCCATGGCCCCCCCCCACATCCCCGGGGCAAAGAGGCTCGGTGCGTGCTAGGTTGGGCCCCAGTGCAATCCGTTATGGCCGTCGCTCAAGACCCCTCCCCTGCACTCTCCCGGCTGCGGACCGTGCTGGAGGGGGCCCTAGAGGGCAAGCCGGAGGTCGTGGAACTCGCCCTGATCACGCTCCTGGCCCGTGGACACCTCCTCATCGAGGATGTCCCCGGGGTTGGTAAGACCACCCTGGCCCATGCCCTGGCCCAGGCCATCGGCTGTGAGATGCGACGAGTCCAATTCACCAGCGACCTACTCCCCAGCGACATTCTGGGGGTTTCCATCTTCGATCAGCGCAAGGGGGAATTTCAGCTCCGCAAGGGCCCGATCTTCTCGCATGTCCTTGTGGCGGACGAGATCAACCGAGCAAGCCCCCGAACCCAAAGTGCCCTGCTGGAGGCGATGAACGAGGGGCAGGTGAGTCTGGACGGACAGACCTTGCCCTTGCCGGACCCATTTTTTGTCATCGCCACTCAAAATCCAGATGACTTCGCTGGCACCTTCCCCTTGCCGGAAGTCCAGTTGGATCGCTTCATGATCCGGCTGCGGATCGGCTATCCTCCCCCCCACGTTGAGCTCCGCCTCATTCAAGATCACGACTGGGATCGAGGGCGCCCTATCCAGCCTATCCTCGACCCTGCTACCTTGGTTTCACTCCAGCGCCAGGTCCAGCGGGTTGTTCTCGACCACTCCTTGGCGGTCTACCTCCGGGACGTGGTGAGCGCTACACGCACTTGTTCCGCGCTCTCGGTGGGGGCTTCTCCTCGGGCCGGGATCAGCTTGGCCCGTGCTGCTCGTGCTCGCGCCTTGCTCCACAATCGGCACTATTGCATCGCCGATGACATCCATCTCTTGACCCCCCATGTGCTGGCGCACCGGGTTCGCCTTACCACCCAAGCAGAGGGCTACACACCCACTCGAGAAGAAGCCGAAAATACGGTGCGGGAGGTGATCTCCAGGGTTCCCGTGCCACTCTGAATCTTATGCTGCCCCCCCTGATCTCTCCTGCCGAACCTTCCAGAACTCCCCCTACCCTGGAGTCCGTGGTTCCAGGGGGCCATCATCCTAGGCGCCCTGAGCGCCAGGATCGTCTTCCGAGCCCTGCCGCGCTGCTCCCAACGATCACGCGACGTAGCCACCTCCGCGTGACTCGCGAGGGCAAGTGGTTCATCGGTATCACCCTAGGCGTGGGGCTGGCGGCGATGAACACCGGCAACAATCTGCTCTACCTTCTGTTTGGGGTGCTGCTGTCGCTGATAGTGGTTTCTGGGGTATTGAGTGAAGTGTCGCTCTGGGGGCTTTCCGTGGTCCGCCGACTTCCGGCACGGGCCCAGGTAGGGCGTTTTCATCAAGTGGACATTGAAGTCTACAACAGCAAGAAGAAGATCCCTTCCTATGCCATCGAGGTAGAGGATCTTCGGGCCGGGCAGCCGGCCGACAAGCGATGCTTTTTCCTGAAAATTAGCCCGTCATCAGCCCAGGTAGCAGCCTACCGCCGTACCCCCCAGCGCCGTGGCCAGGACCGCCATACCGGTTTTCGGGTTGCTACCCGTTTCCCCTTCGGATTTTTCGAAAAATCCCGGGAGATCGAATCCTACGGAGATCTGATCATCTATCCAGCGGTCGACCCAGTGCGCCTTGCTCGCGACGAAAGGGGGCGGGACAAAGGAGGGGCAGGAGTGCTAGGCCGAGGCGGTGGTGACGATCTCGCTGGAGTACGACCCGAGCGAGAAGGAGACGACCCTCGGGACATCTACTGGAGAAAGAGCACCATGGAGGGGCATCGGGTAATGCGGGAGCGAGCTCGGGAAATCAGTCAGGAAGTTGTCCTGCACCTGGATTTGGCCCGCCCGGCCAATGCCGAGGAAGATTTCCTCCAGCAATTTGAGCGGCAGGTCCGAAACGTGGCTTCTCAGGCCGTTGCGCATGTCAAGCGGAACGACCGGGTGATTCTGCGAACCTCCACCGGTCAGCGACTCCGGGCAGATCGAGTCATCGGGTTGGACCCACTGCTCCGTTTCCTGGCCCTCGTCGAGCCAGAGCCCCCGCAGGAATAACGATGCGTTTTGGGGTCGTTCACAGGACCATGATGGGACTGCTGGCCACCATGGGCATCCTCGCCGTCGTCTCTAGCAGCGAGCTCAACCGGTGGATCAGTCTCGCTCTTACCCTAGGTCTGATCGGCTCCTTCTTCATCCCAGAGGAGTGGCACACTTATCCTTGGCTTCAACGGGGGGCCAATGTGCTCCAAGTGGGGCTGCTTCTGTTGCAAGTTGTTCGCTGCTACTTCTTCGACCAGCCGCTGCTGGAGGTAGCTGTAGAATTCGCCGCCGCTCTCCAGGTCATCCGTTTGGTCACGCGCCGTGGGGCTGCTCACGATCAACACATAACTCTGCTCGCACTCATCCACCTCATTGCTGGCACGGTCCTAGGTTCCGGGCTCGGCTATGCGCTCTGCTTCCTCGGGTTCCTTATTGTGGCTCCAGGTGCCCTGATGCTCTCCCATTTGCGTCGTGAGGTTGAAGGAAATTACCGTCAGGGTGCACGGGACCGCACCGGCCTTCCCGTAGATGTCCCCCGCATTCTCCGCAGTCGCCGTGTGGTTGGTCGAACCTTCCTCGTCTTCACCTGTACTCTCGCTCTACCCATCCTTCTCTTTACCTCGCTCCTCTTCGTCCTCTTCCCCCGTGTCGAACTCTCCTTGCTTCAGCTGACAAGGCCCCCAAAGCCCCGGGTGATTGGCTTCGAAGATCATGTTGATCTCGGCGGTGTCGGCGAACTGCGAGCGAACTCCCATATCGCCCTCTATGCCGACCTCCCAGATCTACCCGACCCTCCTCCCGAGCGCATCGCCCTTCATCTACGCGGCACCGCCTTCGATACCTTTGATGGAAAGACATGGTCCCGCAGCAGCTCGGAATGGAAGCCCGTCGAGCGCCCACGCGACACCATCCTCCTAGAACGCCCACCAGATCCCTCCACCGATCGTCTCCTTCGCTTCGACCTCGATCCCTACGACCCTCCTATCATCTTCCTCCCCAAAAACGCCGTCGCCTTCTCGATCCGTACACGCTCCGAGATGGCTAACTTCGCCCAACCGCTACGTATCGAGCGTGGGCCCGAGGGGCAATTCCGCTACCGTGCTCCTTCCGAACGAGGGGTCCATTACCAGGTATGGGTTAGTAAGAGTCCTCTGCCACCTCGACCTCTTTCCCCAGAGGATCGCGCCCGTTACCTGCGTCTCCCTCCCCTCTCTCCTCGTATCGCAGCCCTCGCCGAAAGCTGGACTGCGGATCGAACCACTCCCTTCGAACGGGCCTCGGCTATCGAGCAGCGACTCCGATCCGACTATCGCTACGACCTCGCCAGCCCCTCTGGAAACTTCCCCGAGCCTCTTGACCACTTCCTCTTCGAATCCAAGCGCGGCCACTGTGAGTACTATTCCTCGGCCATGGCGGTCATGCTCCGCCAAATCGGCATCCCTTCCCGCAACGTTGCTGGTTATGTAGGCGGTCAGTACAACCGATTCTCCCGCAACTACATCGTCCGCCAGCGAGATGCACACTCCTGGGTCGAGGCCTATCTTGATGAGATGGGGTGGGTCACTTTTGATCCCACTCCTCCGGCCTTCTCGGCACCACCCCGCGAGAAAGGTATGGCGTCCTTGCTCCGGGATGTGCTCGACGCCTCCAACCAGCGCTGGGACCGTTATATCGTCCGTTACGATATCCGTCGTCAACTCTCCTTGCTGGATCATCTCCGAGGCGAGGAAGGTTCCCGCCGGAATCCCTCCGCAGAGCTCTTTCGCCTCAAATACCTGTTGGTTTTGCTGGGTATTCCCCTTAGTGGATGGGCCATCGCAGGGCTTGTCCGCCGATGGCGCCCTCGCCTTCCTGCACCTCTACGGGGAGCTTCCTCGGCATCCTCCCGGCAGGCAATCCTCGCAGCCCGCTTGTACGAAGATCTGGAAGCAGCCCTCGCGCTTCAGGGGCTCGGGCGTCCTCAGGGGGTGCCTCCGCTGCAACATGCGCTGAGCGCTCCGGTACAGCGACACCCAATGGGGGAAGAGATCTTGGCACTCACACGGCTCTACCAAGAGCTGCGCTTCGGAGGTATCCCGATAGGGGAAGAGGTACGCCGTCAGTTTGAGCAGCGTGTAAGGCAGATCCGGGCGTACCGAGGTACGCCCGGGGGCTGAGGAGCTTCAGTCGCGGCAGCAGAGGACACCACCGCGAGTGGCCGCGAGCTTGGTCACGTTCGCAGCTTCCTGCAAACCGTTATTGCCGCAAGACCAGGGAGAGCCTAGGGAGACGTTGATGGCGCTGCAGAGGTCGTGGGAGAAACGGTCGAGGGGGTTGCAGTTGGAGTTAGGCGTGGCTCCGATGGTACCACAGCCAAAGAGGTCGTTGTTACCGACACCGCATTGCCCAGTACCAGGGCCGCTCTGGCGAGTAGCGAAGAAAAGGGCAGTATCGGTGTTGTTGCTGGGGTTGGAGAAAGAGCCGTTGCAGTTAAGCCCACCAGACTTATCGGCTACTTCCGCAAAGCTAGCGCAGACGTGCCAGCCCACTTGGCACAGATCGGCGACAGAGCAGCCGGTTCCCAAGGGGTTGTTGCTGTCATCACCAGCGTTCCGGTTGCACTGAGGCAACATGCTGGCCGGCGTAGTCACGCCTGCAACGGTCCAGCCGCCAGAGCAAGCAGCAATATTCGCAGAACCGAAATAGCCTTCCCGCTGCCCGTCGGAACAGCCGGTATCTGCTACACACTTACCTCCAACGCATTGGTTAGAGATGCAATCTCCGTTGCCGTCACAGTTCTTTCCAAGCCCACACTTGGGGCAGATAGGCCCGCCGCAGTCGACGTCCGTCTCACTCCCGTTCTTCACTGTATCCGAGCAAGTGGGAGCCGCACAAACACC
>JANWXX010000317.1 GCA_025057345.1 Polyangiaceae bacterium
CCTCCCTGTCCAGTCTGTGGAGACGGCGCTTGCAACGGAGGGGAATCCAAGTGCACCTGCGCTCAAGACTGCGGCCATCCTGTCTGCGGCGAGTGTGGCCATCCTCCCTGTCCAGTCTGTGGAGACGGCGCTTGCAACGGAGGAGAATCCAAGTGCACCTGCGCTCAAGATTGTGGCACCCCTGTCTGCGGTGAGTGCGGCACACCCAATGTATGTACCCCGGGACAAACCGAACCATGCTTTATCATCATACCCAACGCTTGTGGCGGAGATCCTGCAAGCTGCCCAGGCAACCGACAGTGCAAATCCAACTGTCAGTGGGGGAATTGCATCAAATCAGCTGGTCAGTGTGAATGCTTAGGATTATCGAGCTAGCTCCAGCGCACACGCATTCGGGATACGTGCGCTACAACACTCCCCGGAGGAACATGTCTCTCCGGAGGTACTTAGCCCTGCTCCACAGGTCAGCCCTTCCGTGCAAGGACATGCAGCCGCTAGGTGAAAGACCAGATCCCTAGGTTCCCCAGCATCGCAGAAGGGGAGCTCCACCATTTGAGGTGGGGCCAGTGGTTCAGGAAGTTGGGATGGGCAAGCGAACTCCTTGCCGGCCGATACAAGATCGTGCCCTGCAAGCTGCTCGAAGGCTGTAACGCGCACCAAGACCGGGACGGAGAGATCCGCTCCTGCTGACCTACGGAGCACCACACTGGCTACCGTCTCCCCTTCCTTGCCGTCGGTGTTGATGCAAAGCGAAGGGGGGGTATCCTCGACGTCCCCTACGTTCAATTCCACTCGGGCTGCCCTAGCCCGGGTTCCTCCCACCGAGCCTGCGCGAAGTACGATACGCAGATAACGATCCGGAGGAAGGATCTCCTCCTCGCTACACCCTGAGAGCAGGATGAACAGTAGGAACCCAATCCACCGGGAGCAACCAGCGCGTGGCGTTGGGGGCATGGCGCTTAGAATCGCAGAACTGTGGGAACGATCCGATCCACCGTAGCAGGAGGGGGGAGATCACGAGGGGGAGCCCCTGCAGGGCGCGTCACCAGGTAAATCACGACCGCTCCTCCAAGCACTGCGGCACCGGTCGCAGTCCAGAACCAGAAGCGGCGATACAAGGGGGTTTCCGGTTGAGTCACGGACCTGATCACCTCGACGGTTCTCGTTTCGCTCCGGGGAGCGACCAATTTCAATTCCTTGTCCGAGGAGGTGAGTGTCCTGCTCACCGAGGTGGTTTCGTACCCCTCCTTTTTCAACACGAAAACGTGCTTGCCGGGGTCAAGCTCTACCTGACCGCGATCGTCCAGAAGGATAGGGTTGCCGTCAATTTGCAGCTCTGCATCGGGAGGATCTAGCAAGATCTGAAGGGTTACCACCTTGCTCCGGACTTCCTCATAGAGGTTGTGGATGTCCTCGCGGAGCGCCGGTTTCAGCGATGGCTTGAGATGCTCAGTTTCCTGGATGAGGGAGGTCAGCCGACGCCGTGCCTCTACATATCGGCCAAGAGCTCGGAGATTAAAAGCAATATTGTACTTGATCACTGGGAGCGGATTCAGCTGGTAAGCTTTCTCGAAGGCATCCAGTGCTTCGGCCCACCTGCTCTCTTGGCTGAGCTTCATCCCTTCCTCGAAGAGTACCTTGGCCTCCTTAACTTCCCGAGAGTTAGAGCGCGCCTGAGCTTCGGCTGGGTTGGGCCACACCAGTGCGAGAAGAAGCAGAGCAAGGAGGACAGCTTGTCGCATCATCGTTCCCGTATCAATCAATCGTGTGCAGCCCAGGTGTTCTCCGAGGGGAGGGAGAGGGGGCCATCCGGGAGGGGGGAGCGCCCTTGCTCCGGGGAGGCTCGGCGTTCCGGGCAGGCAGCGCGGAGCGGGAAGGCAACGTAGTCGAGGAGGACGCAGGGGCACTGGCAGAGGAAGTCACCTCCGTCGTTGTACCGCTGGAAGTGCTCGTGATGAGCGGAGAAGAAGCAGGGACTTGGGGTGCAGCAGCAGGCGCCTGGGAGCGACCTAGCCAAAAACCTAGGAGCACCATCAACACAGTTGCCCCGGCACCTCCCACCCAGAGCCAGCGGGATTGGCTCCTACTGGGTGCTGCGGTAGTTTCCTGAAGCCCCCAGCTCGCAGGCAGGGGGGTCGGAGCGGGGGTCCGCGTTGTGGCAGAGGTCGATCCTAGGAGGTCGGGAGAAGGCTGCTGAAGCGGGAGCGGCTGGCGGGAGGCCACCCGCATCAGCAAGGCCTGTCGTTCCTGGAGTCGCGAGGCAAAGTGCTCCTGGAGCCAGTTTTGCGCAGCCACGGCGTTGTGTGGCTCTCCTCGTTGGCGTGCCCAACCCCGTAGCGCATCTTCCACCTGCTGTGCCGTGGGGAAACGATTGCAGCGCTCCCGGGCCATCGCCTGCATGACGATGGCACTTAGGCACTCATCTACCTCGGCCCGGACTTGGGCCGGCGGAGTCACTTCCCCTACCTGAAGCGCTGCGATCGTCTCCAGCTCGCTCTCCCGCTGGTAAGGAGATCGGCCTGTGAGGAGTTCATAGAGCACCACGCCTAGAGCGAAGATATCAACGGTACGATCCACTGCGGCGCCGCGGAAGATCTCTGGCGCCATGTAAGCAATTTTCCCCTTCAGCTCCCCCGCGTTGGTCTGGGCAAGTCGCTGCCTGGCCTTAGCAACACCGAAGTCAAAGAGCATCGGCCGACCATCGTCCCCTAGCATGATGTTTCCCAGGGAGACGTCTCGATGAATGATGTCGAGGGGTTCCCCATCCAGCGAACGGGCCTCATGGGCTGCATGGAGGGCTGAGGCGATCTCAGCCCCAATCCAGGCCACAAGCCAGGTCGGCATCTCCATTTCTTGCCGAACGAGTTCTCTACGTAGCTTGCTTAGGGTTTCTCCGCTGACGTAGTTAAGAACCATGAAGTGGCTCCCTCCTTCCGAGCCCACCTCCAGGATCTGCACTACGTTCGGGTGCTTGATCGCCACCGTTACGTTGGCCTCGTCGTGGAGCATGTGAAGGAAGGTTTCGTCGTTAGCCAAGTGGGGGTGGATCCGCTTGAGGGCAACAGGCTTGAGGAACCCTCCCGGACCTGCAAATCGCGCAAGGAAGACCTCCCCCATCCCTCCGGCAGAAAGCCGTTCGACGATTTCATAACGGCCAAGCTGTTGTGGAGGACGAGGGAGAGCCAACATCTATCAGATAAGATGGTATCACCAGGACTCCCGATCCCCAAGAGAAGTCCTCTCCACGGGGTTGGTCCATGCTCAATGCGTAAAATGCGGGTTGTACACCTATCTCTTCCAGGCATTCTCGGAGTGCGGCCTCCTGGAGCCAGCCTCCTGGAGCCTCCTGAAGCTGTTCGCCGATCTCGCAGCGCCCTGCCAGCAGGCACCATCCCTGCCCGTGGGATGCTCCTCCTCCACGGATGCCCCTCCTCCACGATAGCGGGTGAACGCCGTGCTGTCAGATCGACTTCAGGTTGGTGAGAAGGGGCAGGCTGGAGGAGCACGCTGGGGTGGGCTATGGTGCGCGCCCAAAGGCGATCTCATGACCGTAGTTAGTCCAGCACGCTTGTCGCACCTTGACCGACTCGAAGCCGAGGCGATCTACATCCTGCGGGAGGCGGTTGCGCAGTTTGAACGTCCGGTACTTCTCTATTCCATCGGGAAGGATTCGGGTACACTCCTTCACTTGGCCGTCAAAGCATTTTTCCCAGGGAAGCCTCCGTTTCCACTGCTTCATATCGATTCCACCTGGGAGTTCCGGGATGCACTCAGCTTTCGGGATCGCATCGTGAAGCATTACGGTGTAGATCTCCTGGTTCATCGGAATGAAGAAGGGGTGCGCCAGGGAATTAACCCCTTCGATCACGGGAGTTCGACCTATACAGACATCATGCGTACGACTCCCCTCAAGGAGGCGCTCTCTCGCCATCGCTTTGATGTAGCCATCGGAGGGGCTCGCCGCGACGAGGAAAAATCCCGAGCCAAGGAGCGGATCTTCTCCGTCCGCGGTCGAGGTCAAAGTTGGGATCCTCGCAGTCAGCGTCCCGAGCTCTGGGCCAATTACAACGGTCGCCTCGCGCCGGATCAGACCATGCGCGTGTTCCCCCTCTCCAACTGGACGGAGCTCGACGTCTGGCTCTATATCCTGAGAGAGAAAATCGAGCTTCCGCCGGTCTACTTCGCTCAGGAACGACCCATTGTGTGGCGTGACGGCCAGATCATCCTTGTGGACGATGAGCGCATGCGACTGATGCCCGGTGAGAAACCGGAGATCCGGGAAGTACGCTTCCGGACCTGCGGCTGCTACCCCCTCACCGGCGGCATCCTCTCCCATGCGCGTACCGTCCCTGAGGTGATTTTGGAGACAATGCAGGCGAAAAACTCAGAACGCCAGGGGCGCGTCATCGACCATGACCAGGCAGGCTCCATGGAGAAGAAGAAACAGGAAGGTTATTTTTGATGGCTCACGGCTCCACTTCCACCCATCGCGATATCGAAACGTACCTCCGCGCTCACGAACACAAGAGCCTGCTCCGGTTCATCACTTGCGGCAGCGTTGACGACGGAAAGAGCACGCTCATCGGGCGTCTGCTCTACGAGTCAAAGATGATCTTTGAGGATCATCTCGCAGCGCTGGAGGCGGACTCAAAGAAGGTCGGTACCCAGGGAGGAGAGCTCGATTTCGCTCTGCTAGTTGACGGACTTACCGCCGAGCGAGAGCAGGGAATCACCATCGACGTCGCCTACCGGTTCTTCTCCACCGACCGGAGGAAATTCATCGTCGCAGATACCCCAGGCCATGAACAGTACACCCGGAACATGGTCACCGGTGCGTCCACGGCCCAGGTCGCTGTCGTCATGATCGATGCTCGCAAAGGCGTGCTCACTCAGACCCGTCGCCATAGCTTCCTGGTCGCTTTGCTCGGCATCCGAAAGATTGTCCTCGCTGTCAACAAGCTTGACATGGTGGGCTACTCCCGCGAAGTCTTCGACCGCATTGAGGCAGATTATCGCTCCTTCGCTGCCACCATCGGCCTGACCGACATCACTTGCATTCCTATGTCGGCGCTCCGAGGGGATAACGTGACCGAGCGCTCCTCCCGGACACCTTGGTACAAAGGCCCTCCTCTCATGGAGTTTCTGGAAACCGTACCTATCGAGGAAGGGCTCCAGGAGGGGCCCTTTCGCATGCCCGTCCAGTGGGTGAACCGCCCCAACTTGGATTTCCGCGGGTTCTCCGGTCTCATCATGGGGGGCAAGGTGAAGCCAGGGGATCGAGTCCGTGCGCTCCCCTCCGGCAAAGAGAGCGTCGTGGAGCGAATTGTCACCATGACAGGGGACCTCCCCCTGGCGGTCGCAGGCCAGTCCGTCACCATCACCCTTCGGGATGAGATCGATATCAGCCGGGGCGATGTGCTTGTGGACGCGGACAACCCAGCATGTATTGCCGAGCAGATTGAGGCGACCGTGGTCTGGATGAGCGAGCAGCCTCTCGTGCCTGGACGCCCTTACCTGCTCAAACTCGGCACGCGCCTCGCCGGTGCCACCGTGCGCCCTCCCCGCTACAAGATCAACGTCAACACTCTGGAGCAGACCCCCGCCTCCACCCTCGAACTCAACGAGATCGGTGTGTGCGAGCTGCTCCTGGATCGTCCCATCGCCTTCGATACCTACGAGCAAAGCCGGGATATGGGGGGGTTCATCCTCATCGATCGGATCCTCAACAACACCATCGCGGCCGGTCTAATCCGCAAGGGAGAGCTACACCGGCAGAAGCTCAGTCAGGTATCTTCTCGGCTGGATCGCACCGCCCGCGCCACCCTCAAGGGACAGAAGGCCGCAGTGCTCTGGTTCTCGGGGGCTGGCGCCCTCCCGCTAGCGGTTCAAGTCGAGCGCCGTCTTTTCTCCCTTGGACGTCACACTTACCTCCTCGAAGCGGAGGGAGACAAGGCCGTCGAGGGGGCCCGGTGGCTGG
>JANWXX010000318.1 GCA_025057345.1 Polyangiaceae bacterium
CTTGACGGTTTTCTCCAGGGTCTGACCAATATCCGGGTGGCGTACACCCACTTGGACTTCGCCTACCGGAACCCCTTCCACTTTGAACGCTCCCGTTGCGTCGGTCACCGTTGCCGTGGGGAACTTGAAGACAAAGACCTCAGCGACCATCCACGGGTGCTTTAGGTCATCCAACAGCATGTAGGAGCCAGGTCGGGGCGGGTAGAGTCGGATCGGATCCCCGCCGGGCATAGCTACCATCAGTGCTGGAGCGCGGGCCCCTTCCAGGTGAGGCAGGTAAGTCTCCTTGGGATCAAGGTTATGTACGTCCAAGCGCTGCCCATAGGTCATCACGATCGTGCGTTGGTCGAAGGAGCATCCGCGAATCTTCACCTCCACCGCGTCACCTCGTGCTGGCAAGAACCCATCGTAGCCGGTCACCCCCACGATGGCGTCCGCAAGCCCCCCGTCAGGGCCTACTCGGAACAGGTATTCATGGGCCTCTACCGCCTCCTTCCCGCACTTGGCCTCGGGGGGACGCTGGCCGGCTCGGCGCGGCGGAGGATCGCCCTTGACGGTGACCTTGCCCACCACTGAGCCCACTGGGCCTCGGTAGATGGGGAGCCCTCCCGGATTGACCACCGAAGCCACTTTCTCCGGCGAGAACGGTAGCCCCCTTGCTATCCCCATCGGTGCCGACCCTGATGCCCCCGCGCTCACTGCTTCGGGGCCAGGTGGGTTTGCGTCGCGTGCGGCTGCTTCGTTCTTCCGGCAGCCGCTGGATGTGCCAACCAAGATGATTGTAATGGCAACGAAGTTGGCAAGAACGCCGGAGTGCCGGAGGACGTGGAGGCCCAGCTTGCAAAAGGTCATCGTCATACGCAGAGGCTCAGCATGCCGTGTGCCAGCAGGGACGCTAGGAGGTTGTTCTGGCGGGGATGCACTTCACCTCCCGGGAGAAGGTGCCGGATGCCTTCGATCGACGGGGCCATCCAACGGAGGGCGTTGCATGTGCCCAGGTGCTGCCCGGCGGGCCCAGGGGATTCCTTGGGCCACCTGCTCGGCTGCTGCGCCGTTCCCACCGAGGCAAGTAATCCATTGGGCCCAGGGAGCGAGCAGCTCCCTGGCACGTTTGGGGGAGGATATCTGCACCGTGTGAACCCCCCGGGGAAAGGAGGGCACTATGAGGCCCTCCGGCCCCGACTGGAACCCTACCACCGCGGTTGCCCCGGAGAAGATATCGCCTACCGCCTCCATCGCTGCCAGGTATTGGTGCCGTGCGGCAGTTTCCTCTGGCGCCTCCCTGCCGGGAGGTAGCTCTCTGGCGAGTACCTCCAGCTCTCCGTGGAGTTTGCGGGCTAGGGCTACTCCGCCTTCCTCGGAGCCTATCCAGAGGACCAACCTGGGGCTCAGGCACCCCCGCTGATCGAAGTAGGCTACGTCCCGGGCGAGCCCCCGGACGATCTCCGACGAGGAGGTATCTAGCACTGTGATCCCGAAGCCGTGACCATGACCCCAGAACCTAGTTCCGGGGGGCAAGGTACCTTGGATCGCCTCCAGCGTGGCGTCGCTTCCGTAGGCGTGGACACTCTCGCCAGGTTTGGCGGAGAGGGACTCCGTCAGGGCGATGGAGCCATCCCTGCCACCGTCCTCCTGCAGGGCTCGTAGCAGCAGCTCAGGCACCACCCGTCCCCGGTGGGAGGGCTTCACGAGCACCTCAGGGGCCGAGGCCCACGCCAGAGCCAGGGCCCGTACCGGGGCCACGAATACATTGCCTGCGAGCACTACATGAACCCTCTGCTCCAGAGGGACTGAGGCCAGCAGAGAGGTGAGCTCTTGGTGGGTGGCGGAGCGCTCCAAGCAGGCGTCCAGAGCAGCGAGTACAGAAGGGGCAGGGAGCCCGGTTTCAGTAGGAAGCCGCGCTATCGCCTCCCGGTGGAGCGGATCACTCCGATCGGTCAGACGAGCCGCCCCAGCCAACACCCGGAGCACGCGCTCACGGGCCCCCACCAAGCATCTCCTCCACCGTGAGGCTGCACCCACGCAGGGGGGCTCCCGAGAGCCTTCCCAACAGCACAAATCCCCCCTCCACTTGCCGAATCCTGTCCTGCGTTTGGATCACCACGGCGCTGTCTACGTTAGCTAGGTCGGTGATTCGGGCGATTCCCTCGTGTCCCGGTGGGACTGGGCGCAGCGTATCCGGGTCCACTGGGGTTATCTGCATCCAGGGTGGCGTTGCCAGCACCCCTTCTTGGGTCGCTCCGTCGAGGCCCAGCAGGCCCCGGAGCGTCCCCTCATAAGCCTGACTGCACAGTTCTGTCATCCCATACTCGCTCACCACCGCCCGTGGGTCGAGGGCCAAGGTGGATGCCGCGAGCACCCGCAGCTCGTCGGCAGGAACTTCCCGGCTGCGGCCCTTGTAGCCTCCAGTTTGCATTACCCGGCTCCCTGGAGGCAGCGGGAGCGCCTTGCCGGCTAGTGCATCCAGCAGGTAGACCAGCGCGAAGGAGGTAGCCAACAGAAGCACCGGAGCCCTTGCCTCCCTTGCTTCAGCCACCGCCTGCTTCAGCCCTGCCACGTCCAGGGAACCTCCTCGCAAGAACCATTGCCCACCATCCGCCCACGCCTGGGCAAAAGCCGCTGCCATGAATCCTAGCGAGGAATCTGGCGCTTCCTCGGTGGGAGACATCAGCAGCAGCGTCCGAAGCCCTTCCGGGCGATCTGGAATGAGCATCCGCTCCCCCATGCGGAGAGCCCCGTACCGATAGGTCAATGTTGACCGCAAATGGTGATTTCCTCGGGCTCCGGCGGTGGTTCCGCTGGTTCGGAAGACCACCGCATCTTGGGAGGGTTCGTGGGCAGCCACCCGAGTCATTTTGAAGACTTCGGTGGGGACCGCCGGGATCTCTGAGGCGAGGCGGAGGGTTGCCGGATCCACACCGCGAGCACGGAATAGCCGAGCGATGGCGGGGCAGGAGGCAGCTTGGTAGCGGGCCAAGTCACACGCCAGCGCATCGAAGGAGGGGAGGGGGAGATCCAGGGGGGCGTCCATGGCGGCACGCACCCGGGCGTGGAGCTGTTCAGAGCGGAGGGCTGGGCTCATTCGTTCCGGAGGTGGGCGATCAGCAAGCTCACCCCTAGCCCTAGGACCGCGAAGGCTGGGACATGGGTGGTCATCAAGGTCTTGCGTGTCATGCTCCAGGGCTCCGCTCGGAGCTGTCTTGCGTCGCCCCAGAGTGGTTGATACTGGGAGAGGAGAATTCCGACCAGCGCGCCCACCAAGGCACCTTGCCTGAGCCGGTGGCGTCGATCCGGGGTCATCACCATGAGCCCTCGTACTCACTGTCCCTGGCCCAGGGAGAACCCGGGCTTGCCGTCGAAGAGGTAGAGGTGCTCTGTTTTGACGAAGTCGAGCCCGGCCTCAGCAATGCGCTGGAGCAGCCCGAGGATCTGGGCTGTTGTGATCGGCTCTTGGGCCTGAAAGCGGACGCGCCAGTGATCCGTGCAGAAGGTCTCCGGGAGGCCATCGGGCCAGACCTTGACGCCGCGGTTGGTGATCATGATCATCACTAGGTTAGCGTCTGTAAGGGGCCGAAGGCGCGCTGCTAGCTCTTGGGGGGAGCGACCCTGCTCATCCCAGTGGAGGAAAACATCGACCCCGATCAATTCTTTGCGGGCGCGGGGGCGCGGTGCCGTTCGGGGAGGAACGGGAGGGAGGTTGGCTTCCCCCTGGTGAGCACGCATCAGGCGCTGAGGTACCTTGCCAAGACGGGCGATGATCGCATCGGCGAAGGCTTCGGTACCTACACGTTCCAGGGTGTGTTGGGGGGTTGCGATGTCGTTGGTATGGATGCCGTCCTCCAGGGTACATAGCCAAGCGTTTTGGATCCTGGCGGCCACGTCGCCCTGACCAATGTGTCGTAGCAGCATCGTCGCGGCGTTGAGGAGCCCCGATGGGTTGGCGATACCCTTGCCGGCGATGTCTGGTGCGGATCCGTGGATTGCCTCGAACATCGCCCCGTGCTCGCCGATGTTAGCGGAGCCGACCATACCAACGGATCCAGCCGCTTCGGCTGCCACGTCACTAAGGATATCTCCGTACAGATTGGGGAGGACGAGCACATCGAAGCGCTCCGGAGCAACGGCGACTCGAGCCGTGCCGATATCCACGATGAGGTGCTCCTTCTCGATCTGGGGGTATTCTGCTCCTACTTCGTCGAAGACCCGGTGGAAGAGCCCATCGGTGAGCTTCATGATGTTGTCTTTGGTCAGGCACGTCACTCGGCGGCGCCCCTTGCTCCGTGCGTACTCAAAGGCATAGCGGATCACTCGCTCCGAGCCTGGGCGGGTGATCAGTTTTAGGCACTGCACCACTTCATCGGTTTGCTGGTGTTCAATGCCGGCGTAGAGATCCTCCTCATTTTCTCGGATGATGACCAGGTTCATCCCCGGGTGTTTGGTGGGCACGTACGGTGCAAGGGCCATGCATGGGCGTACATTCGCGAAGAGCCCGAGGGATTTCCGGAGGGTCACGTTGAGGGATTTGACCCCGCCGCCTTGGGGTGTCGTGATGGGTGCTTTGAGCAGAACCCTGGTCTTGCGGAGGATATCCCAGGACGATGGGTCGATCCCTGAGCTTATCCCGGAGCGGTACACGGCCTCCCCCATTTTTACCTCCTGCCAGGTGATGCTGGCCCCCGCCGCGTCCAGCACCCGCCTCGTCGCCCCCATGATTTCCGGTCCGATCCCGTCGCCGTTCGTGAAGGTCACCACGCTGCTCATCTGGATCCTCGCTTTCTGAGCGGTGCTCACAGGTTTTAGTCGTCAAATATCGAGAGAATGCAAGGAGATTCGTCCGGGGATCTCACCTTCCTGGTGAGGGGTGATTCCGCACCATCTCGGCGATCATTACGCCGGCAGCGATAGACACGTTGAGGGATTGCACAGCACCGCTGCCTCGGATGCTTACAAGTCGATCGCACCGAGCCCGGATCCGGTCCCCAAGCCCCTCCCGCTCGTTGCCTAGCACCACCACTACGGGCCTTGGGAAGTGGTAGCCTGCTAGCTCTACGGTCCCATGGCTCTCTGCTCCGACCACTGCTACGCCCTTGCTTCGTAGGCGCCCCAGGGTGTCGGCAAGATCCGTGGTGCGAGAGAGCTTCAGATGCTCTGCACCACCCTCGGCAACCCGTATGGCGTCCGGGGCAAGAGCCGGGTGCGGGGCCGGAGCCCCTAGCAGGACTCCGTCAAGGCCGAAGAAGGCTGCGGTGCGGAGGATGGCCCCAATGTTGTAAGGGTTCCGCACCCGATCCAAGGCAACCGCTACTCCCTGCCGTTGAAGTAGGTGCTCTGCTAGCTCGGCCGGAGTGAACCACCGCCTTGCCCGGGCTACCACGCATAGCCCTTCATGGTGGGTAGAACCTGCGGAGCGGGCTAGCTCTTGCTCCGGGGCCTCGCGGCAGGGGACCCCACGCTCCCGAGGTCTGCGGAGTGCTCCGGCAATCTTCGAGGCTACTTCCGGGGAAAAGAGGACAGTTTGCACATCCTCGGGACGCTGATTCAGCAGTGCTAGCCCGGCATAGAAGCCGAAAGTGACCTCCTCCTTGAACGCGTGGGAAGGGGTATGAGGGAATGGAGGGGGTCGCTTGGGGTTGGGAGCGGAGGGAGGGATCTGTGAGCGAGGAAGCGTGTGGCGCATGGAGGGGAGGAAGCTACCAGAAGGCCAGCGAAGGAGGGTTAGCGGAGGATCTGGTCTTGGAGGTCAACTAGATGAACACTGCAGATGCCTCGTAGGCCAAGGGACAGGAACGCCCAAGACACAGGGCGATCATGGCCGAGGTGGAAGGCGTCGTGAGGCCAGTGACGCAGAAACTGGATGCCGAGGAAGAACCCTGACGAGGAGGCGTTGAGGGGGAGCTCTAGGCCCAGGGAGAGGTCGAAGCCGGGGCGTCGCTCGGGGCTTAGGCGCACCGCCAGGCCAAGATGGATGGAGTCCAG